>JBBDMV010000107.1:0-17610 GCA_040878115.1 Balneolales bacterium | reverse complement strand
TTGCTTTGGCAAATCCGTACCCCTCTCAAGAGGGGATGCCATTAACTTAACTTCTGTAAATTAATCTAATAACTACCCACATGTCACCAGGAGCTTCTAATTTTGCTATGCTACATTGTTGTGAATCTGTCACCAGGACCAGAAGCCGGGGTTACTTGAGGTACCAGAAGTTACCCTGCAAATAAGAAAATTGGGTAATTAGACATTATATCTTATACTTACGCAGTTACTGAATAAAAACTTTCATTTTTAAACACATTTAACCCGGAGCCATTTTGGAAGACACATCAACACAAGCAAAAAGCAGGGGTAAATGGAACTCGAAATTAGGATTTGTATTAGCCGCTGCCGGTTCAGCTGTCGGATTAGGTAATATTTGGGGTTTTCCGACACAGGTTGCCGATAACGGCGGTGCCGCTTTTATTTTAGTCTACCTGTTATGCTGTCTGACCATTGGTTTCCCCGTTATGATCGCTGAACTGACGATCGGCCGCAGAACTCAGAAGAATCCCGTAGGTGCTTTTAAAGCCCTTAGCAATAACAGCTTTTTTGCTTCTTTGATCGGTTACTGGGGTGTCCTTTGCGGAGTTATGATCCTGACCTTTTATCTGGTATTGTCCGGCTGGACTTTGGGTTATGTGTTTGAGGAAGTGTTTCATTTTTTGGGGGCAACAAATGTGGCTGTCCTTTTTGGTGATTTGGGCCACGGAACCAAAAATGCGATATTATCATTAATATTCATGCTCTTATCGGTTACTGTAATAACAGGTGGAGTCAGCCAGGGAATTGAGCGGGTAACCAAATTGCTCATGCCGGTCCTGGTAGGCATTTTGTTAATTCTGGCTGTTTATGTGTTAACCCTACCCGGAAGCGCCGAAGGGATCTCCCTGTACTTTATGCCGGATTTTTCAACCATCGACGGCGGATTGGTTTTGTCGGCTATGGGCCAGGCATTTTTCTCTCTTTCCCTTGGTATGGGTGCGCTCATTACCTACGGCTCCTATATGAATAAAGATCAGAATGTGGTTGAATCAGCCGCTTACGTAACTTTATCTGATATCGGGATAGCTATATTAGCCGGGTTACTGGTTATTCCCGCGATGTTTGTGGCACAGGCAAGCGGCGTACAGATAATGGGCCCTGATGGTGCTTTGATTTCCAGTGTTACCCTTGTTTTTGATGTGCTTCCTGAAATGTTCCATAATATAGGCGGCCTTATTGGTATGCTGCTTGGTGTCTCCTTTTTCATATTGCTGGGCTTAGCCGCACTTACTTCTTCTATTTCCTTGCTTGAAGTACCCGTATCTTATATGATTGACGAACATGGTATGTCCAGGAAGAAAGCAGCCTGGATGATTGGTGGTGTAGTCGGTTTTTTTGCTGTGGTCGTTTCGTACGAAACTTTATTGATCGATGTTCTCGTGGTGATTTTCAACGAGGTTGGTTTGCCCATTGGCGGGCTAATGCTATGTGTATTTCTTGGTTATTTTTGGAAAACTGAAAATGCGCTTATTGAAATGAAAAATGGGTTCCAAAATATTGAGACGAGTTATTTCGGGCCGATATGGGTTATCTTTATCAGATATATCTGTCCAATACTTATTGCCCTGGTTTTAGGCAATACCCTTTATCAAATACTGGGCGTTTAGATACTCTAGTTGTTTCAACTAAGCATATTACAAGCTGTTTATTGATTGTGGAAACCACTATCTTCTGCAAACTTTTTTAACAAAATATATTATGCCAAAAGTAACAACTGCAAGTTTTAAGAACGGCCTCACCATCGAGCTCAGTGGTGAATTATATACGATCACAGATTTCCAGCATGTTAAGCCGGGTAAAGGTGGAGCATTTGTGCGAACCAAGCTGAAAGCTATTGTTAGCGGTAAAGTGCTGGATAAGACTTTTCGTGCTGGTGAAAGTGCGGAAGCTGTACGCGTTGAACGTCAAGCTTACCAATATCTTTATCATGACGGTGAACTTTATCATTTTATGCATCAGGAAACTTACGAACAGGTTATGGTTACAGCCGCTCAGGTAAATACCCCCGAGTTATTGAAAGAAAGCGAAATTGTAACGATAACGGTTAATGCCGATACCGAGAAAATTCTGTTTACAGAGCTTCCCGCTCAGGTAACGTTGGAGGTCAAACAAACCGACCCCGGCCTTAAAGGAGATACGGCTCAGGGCGGAACAAAACCGGCAACACTGGAATCCGGTGCCGTAATTCAGGTACCACTTTTTATCAACGAAGGAGACCAGGTTAGGGTTGATACCCGAACTTCGGGTTACCTTGAACGAGTTAAGGTCTAAAAGGAGAAATATGGATTTAAAAACAATTAAAAACCTTCTTAATTTAATATCGCAAAGCGATGTGAACGAAGTTTCTATAGAAGAGGGTGATTTTAAAATTAAAGTCAAAAAAAAACCGGATGTGGTAAAGGGGCAGAGTACACCCGTTTATATGCCATCTCCACCAGGTTATGAAACAAGTTTGCCTCCAGCGGGCGGCCAGCAGCAAGAAGTAAGTGAAAAGCAGGAAAGAGAACCGGTCCAGAAGAAACCAGAAGAGGCCTCCTCTACCACCGAAACCATAAAATCTCCTATAGTGGGAACCTTCTATTCAGCTTCATCGCCCGATACCGATGCCTACGTAAAAGTTGGCGATACGATCAAAAAAGGCGACACCCTTTGCATCGTTGAGGCTATGAAGATCATGAATGAGATCGAATCCGAAGTTAGCGGGAAAGTAGTCAAACTATTAGCTGAGGATGCCCAACCCGTTGAGTTTGACCAACCCCTTTTTATCATTGAACCGTCCTGAACCATCCCTATGTTTAAAAAGATACTCATCGCCAATCGAGGCGAAATTGCCCTGCGCATTATCAGGACTTGCAAAGAACTTGGCATTAAAACAGTGGCTGTTTATTCTACACAAGATGCCGACAGCCTCCATGTTAAATTTGCTGATGAAGCTGTTTGCATTGGTCCGCCACAGTCAAAAGAGAGCTACCTCAAGATACCGAGGATTCTGGCTGCCGCTGAAATCACCGACGCTCAGGCTATCCACCCTGGTTATGGTTTTTTAGCAGAAAATGCTGAGTTTTCAAGGATCTGCGGAGAGCATAATATCAAGTTTATCGGCCCTTCACCGGAAATGATAAACACGATGGGAGATAAAGCCCGCGCCAAAGCAAATATGATAAAGTACGGCGTCCCTGTTGTTCCGGGCAGTGACGGGATTGTAAAAAATCCTAAAGAAGCCTTGCGCCTGGCCGAGGAATCCGGCTATCCCGTAATCCTGAAAGCATCTGCCGGCGGCGGCGGACGCGGAATGCGAGTGGTTACCGAAGCCAAAGAGATGGCCCGCCAGTTTGAGAACGCCGCCAATGAAGCTGCTTCCGGTTTCGGAAATGCAGATTTATATCTGGAGAAGTTTATCACAGAGCCTCGTCACATCGAGATCCAGATATTAGGTGACCGGCACGGTCATGTAATTTATCTTGGTGAACGTGATTGCTCTATGCAGCGCAGGCACCAGAAAATGCTTGAAGAGGCCCCCTCTCCTTTCATGACACCCGAATTGCGCGAAAAGATGGGAAAAGCAGCCATTGACGCTGCCCAAACCGTCAATTATGAGGGTGCCGGTACGGTAGAGTTTTTGGTAGATAAAGACCGGAATTTCTACTTTATGGAGATGAATACCCGCATACAGGTGGAACATCCGGTAACCGAAGAAATTACCGGCTATGATCTAATCAAGGCCCAGATTGAAATTGCATCCGGTGAACCACTAAAACGTCAACCTTTAAAAATGCGAGGTCACAGTATTGAATGCCGTATCAATGCCGAAGATCCAGCTCATAATTTCCGTCCTTCCGCAGGTGAGATCACGGCTTTTCACAGCCCGGGTGGCCATAGCGTGCGGGTTGATACCCACGCTTATCAGGGTTATAAAGTACCGCCGCATTATGATTCTATGATCGCTAAACTAATAGTAAGTGCGCCAAACCGAACGGATGCCATAGCTCGCATGAAGCGTGCGCTGGGGGAATTTGTCATAGAAGGTATAAAGACAAACATCCCCTATCATCTTCAGTTACTGAATGACCCGAATTTTATTGATGGGAATTTCAATACTAAATATCTTGAAACTACATTTAAGTATATTCCGTAAGGAACGCCTATATTGCATTTTATGTATCTTATGAGAGTTCCGTTAGAAATTACAATTATAATAACATCACTAACATTCCTAATTGCAAATAATTAAATCTTCTATGAATTATCCTGACGATCTGAAATACACCCGAGAGCATGAATGGGTCCGCAAGAACGAAGATGGTACAGCTACAGTCGGTGTAACCGAATTTGCCCAAAGCGAGCTTGGTGATGTTGTTTTTATTGAGGTTGATACTATTGGCCAAAACCTTACAAAGGATGAAGTTTTCGGAACCGTTGAAGCTGTTAAAACCGTTTCTGATCTATTCATGCCTGCTTCCGGCGAAATTACAGAATTAAATGCAAAAATTGAGGACCATCCGGAATTGGTAAATGAAGATCCTTACGGTGACGGATGGATGGTCAAAATTAAACTTTCCGATCCGTCAGAGCTTGATGGATTGATGAATGCCGATGATTATCAAAAAATAATTTCCTGAGCTATCTGTTAATACACCATGCCATTTATCCCTAATACAGAAGAAGATCAGCGCCTGATGCTTGATACCATCGGGACTAAAAGTATTGAAGACCTTTATAGTAATATTCCCGAAGATGTACGCTTTCGTGGTGATCTTAATCTACCACCTGCACTTTCTGAATGGGAGGCCCTTCGTGAAATCACCAGGATCAGTAACAAGAGTTTTTCTACCGATACCCACAGTTGCTTTATAGGCGGCGGAGCATACGATCACTTCATCCCCAGTGGCATTGCCGCACTTTTAGGCCGTTCAGAGTTCTATACAGCCTACACGCCCTATCAGGGAGAAGTCTCACAGGGTACTTTGCAATCGATGTACGAGTACCAGAGCATGATCTGTGAACTCACAGGTATGGATATTTCTAATGCATCTATGTACGATGCCGGTAGCGGGCTAGCTGAAGCGGTTCTTATGTCCTGTAACATTACCAGGCGCAACAAGGTTGTGATTGCCGGAAAAGTGCATCCTAACTATCTTGAAATTGTGCGAACCTATGCCCACGGTCAGGATATTGAGATCATCCAAACTGACCCGGCCGAGGGTACGGCGAATCTGGAATTACTGGAAGAGATTGTTGATGAAAGTGTTGCTGCTGTAATTTTTCAAAATCCCAACTTTTACGGAAATCTCGAGGATGTTCACGAAATTTCCAGAATTACCAAAGCTATTGATAAAACATTGCTGGTTTCAGTGGTTGACCCTATTTCTTTGGGCTTGATTATAGAGCCGTCGGCTTACGATGCCGATATTGTAGTAGGGGAAGCTCAGGGAATGGGAATCGGGCTTCAGTTTGGCGGCCCCTACTGCGGTATCTTTGCAACTAAAAAAGCCCTTATCCGAAAGCTTCCCGGCAGACTGAGCGGTATAACGCTGGATGCCGATGGAAAAGAAGCTTTTGTGCTGACCCTGCAAACCCGTGAACAGCATATTCGCCGGGATAAGGCTACATCCAACATTTGTACCAATCAGGGCTTGATGGCTTTGGCTTCCACCATATATATGGCCCTTCTTGGCAAACAGGGAATACGTGAGGTTGCCGAACTAAGCACGCAAAAAGCCCATTACCTGGCAGAACAGATCGGCAAGCTTGATGGGTACTCCCTCCGTTTTAATAAACCATTTTTCAAGGAGTTCGTGATAAATACCCCGCAAAAGCCGGATGATATTATTGATGCACTTTACGATAAAGGTTTTCTGGCCGGATTGGATTTATCCCGTTTTGATGATGAAGGCCTGATGATCGCCGTCACCGAAAAGCGTAGTAAATCTGAAATGGACGAGTTGGTTAATGTACTTGCCGCTATTTAGTAGCCTCTTCCATTTTTTGACTTTTTGCCAATGATCAACGTTTTACTTTTATATCAATTTTATCTAACCCAAGATCTTTAGGTTTTAAGCCATTGGGTTAATAACACCAGAAAAATGCAAAGCACAGTTAAAGAATGGATACTGATTCTCGATTATGGTTCCCAGTACACACAGCTTATTGCCCGAAGAGTCAGAGAATTAAATGTATACTGCGAAATTCACCCCTGTGACCGTGACCTGAAGCAATTTGCAGGAAACCCTCCAAACGCGGTCATCCTTTCCGGTGGTCCTATGAGTGTCTGTGATATTGGCTCTCCCGCCCTGAATAGGTCCATTTATGACTGGGATGTACCGGTTCTGGGCATTTGCTATGGTCTGCAAATAATGGTACAAACTGAATTGGCGGGAAGCGTGGAAAACGCCGAGAGGAGAGAGTTTGGTCGTGCCCGCCTTTTAGTTGACGATGATACCGGCTTACTGGCAGATTTTCCGGATAAAAGTATAGTCTGGATGAGCCATGGGGACCATATCAATCAACTGCCGGATTCATACTCCGTTATCGCCCATACGGAAAATGCTTCAATAGCCGCAGTTAAACATAATATTAAGCCTATATTTGGTGTTCAATTTCATCCCGAAGTAGTGCATACGGATGCCGGAAACAAAGTTTTTGAAAATTTCGTAAAGAAAATCTGTAAGCTAGAAGGTGACTGGACCGCTGATTCTTTTATTGAAACGGCTATCGCTGATATTAAGGAACAGGTTGGCAATCGTAAGGTTTTGTGTGGTTTGTCCGGAGGCGTGGATTCAACCGTTGCAGCCACTTTAATTCACCGGGCGATCGGCGATCAACTGCTTTGCGTTTTCGTGGACAACGGCCTGCTGAGAAAGAATGAATTTCAGGATGTTCAGGATTTGTATACAGAATATTTAAAACTTCCTGTTAAAGCAGTCGATGCTTCCGATCTGTTTATTGACAGGCTCGAAGGAATCAGCGATCCTGAGAAAAAACGTAAAGTAATTGGGAACGCCTTCATAGATGTTTTTGATGATGCCATAAAAAACGAAGATGAATTCGACTGGCTTGCCCAGGGTACATTATACCCAGATGTGATCGAAAGCGTCTCGTTTAAGGGACCGTCGGCTACCATAAAATCCCACCACAACGTGGGCGGTCTCCCTGAAAAAATGGACCTGAAGCTTCTGGAACCTTTGCGTGAACTTTTCAAGGATGAAGTTCGTGAAGTCGGAAAAACTTTGGGCATTCCAACCGATTTCATCAACCGCCATCCCTTTCCGGGCCCGGGGCTGGGAATCCGGGTTATTTCTGACATCACCCGGGAAAAATTAACTTTACTCAGAGCAGCTGATGAAATCTTTATCTCAGAATTAAGAAAACAAGGTTTGTACCATGACGTATGGCAGGCCCTTGTTGCTTTACTTCCTGTCCAGAGTGTTGGCGTTATGGGCGACGAAAGAACCTATGAATACACCGTTGCCATTCGTGCCGTAACCAGTAAAGACGGTATGACAGCCGATTGGGCACACCTTCCCTACGATTTCCTTGGTCATGTTTCTAACCGTATTATCAATGAGGTGAGAGGTATTAACCGGGTGGTATATGATATTAGCTCAAAGCCGCCTGCTACCATTGAATGGGAGTAACAGACAGGTATAAGTTATATTTCATGCTTTTGGCTTTTTGTTGCAAATACTATTTAGAAATTAACCGGACCATACCTAATATCCGATATCTTCGTTAAAACAGCTTAAACTTTAAATGGTGAACTTCATATATTACCCTTACTCTCTGCAATCCATTAATCTGTCGGTAAATGCATCCTTTTTTTCGAGCCATATTAATCAACTCACTGTCATTACTCGTAATATTTCAAACTAAAGCAGCCGCGCAAAACGAACAGGAGCGGTTTGATGATGCATTACAATTTTATCAAGAAGGTCGCTTTCTTAATGCAGCCCATAGTTTTTCAGAAATTGATATACCTGAGGCTAAACTTTTTACAGGCAAGAGTTTCTTTGCTGCAGGCCAATACAAACTGAGCAACCATTATTTAAACGAAGTCCCTTCCAATGCACCTGAACAGGTATATGATGACAGCCGTTATACTATAGCATTAAATGATTTTCAGACCGGAAACTTCGGTCGTTCACTTGATGGTCTTCATATTCTTAAAGAAAATGGGAACACACGTAATATAAGCCGCTCCGCTGAAAATTTTTACGAGGAGACGATGAATTATTTGACTATCGGGCAGCGTAAAGAGGCTTTTATGCAAAGTAATATTCCTGAAGTTCAGCTTGAGCTTATCACGTCATCATTTGACTGGGTTGACAGGCAAACCGCCCAAACCTTGATTAATACATTAGAAAATTCTTTAATCGCTATGCAAGATAGTGTCGCTGTTCAGAATCTCAAGGCGCGCGCAAGCCGCATGCGAAATAATCCGCAAAATAACTATGCGCCAGCCCCTGAAGGCATTACTTACAATATAGGCGTAGCTCTTCCGGAAACTGAGGATGAAAATACTTTAGGCGTGAGCCAGAGTATGTATTTTGGACTATCTCTGGCTGCCGAAGAGTTTAACCGAAGAAATGACCACCAAAAAATCGCTCTGCATCACGCCAACCCAGATGCTGATGAACGTAATCCAGAGCATGTGATGACCAACTTTGCCTGGAATAATAATGCTGATCTTATAATAGGGCCCCTTTTCTCTGAATCCGCCTATAGTATGACGGCTTTGGCTGAACAATATCAAATACCTTTGGTCACTCCTCTTGCCAATTCAGATTCGCTGAATCTTGATAATCCCTACGTTTATCAAATAAACCCTACTTTTTCCCAAAGGGGCCGGGCTATGGCGCGGTTCGCAGTTAATGAACTTGGCCTGGACAGCCTTGCTATTATATCCGAGAAAAATACACCTGCCGAGGAAGAAGCTCACGCATTTCGTGATGAGGCTACACGCCTGGGTGCCCATTTCGTCCACATATTTAATAAAGACTTTGAAGCTCAAGGTTACGATGTCAGCAATATTACCCCCTGGTTTGCGAGCGATACCACCTTTGTTGATGACCCGGATGAGTTTGATTTGAAGCCTGTAGACGGGCTGTTTATTGCTACAGGAGGTGGCGGGGCGGCAAACCTGATAGACCTTATTATGACCGATCTTGAAGCAACCAGAAGTACGGTAACTGTACTTGGAAATGAAGAGATGGGCTATGTAGAGATGTCCACAAGACGCCTACAGCGCCTTGATATTTTTTATCCGGAAATTTTCTACACTGATGAAAGCCGGGAAGATGTGACCAACTTTAAAGTTGACTACCAAAATTTATCCGGGATGGATGCCGATAGGTTTGCGTTTTTAGGGTATGATGTAGCTTCTTACCTATTCAATATCCTGGAGGAAGTGCAGAACCCCGCAAGGCTTAAAGATGCTATTAAAAAACAGCCAAAACATAGTGGCCTTACAATTAATATTGATTTCGGCAACGGGCACGTTAACAGGGGCGTGCGAATCTTTCAGCTTCAACCAGAAGGAGCTATAGAAATAGAATAATCATGAATTTCAAAGAAATTCTCACCTCGGCTAAAACTTTGGCCATCATTGGATGTTCAGCTGAACCAAATCGAACTAGTTTTGGTATTGCAAGACAAATGCAGCGTAAAGGCTACCGCATCATCCCTGTCAATCCAAACTATGATGAAGTTCTGGGCGAAAAGTGTTATGATAATATTACATCAATTCCAGAAGATCTAAAGTTCGATATTGCCGTAATTTTTCGTAATAAAGCACACACAAAGAAGATGGTCGATTCAATTGTTGAACGTAGCCAGGCAACAGGACAGAACCCGATCATCTGGACCCAATTGGATGTTTCATCCCCCGAAGCTGAAAGACTTGCTGATATGTATGGCTTGTCTTATGTGAAAAACCATTGTATTGCTGTAGAATACGCTAAACATATGGGTTAGGATCTGGTATGTCCCTTATCTTCCATAATCCAATGCTTTTATCTTTAAAAGCTCCTCCCCCTTCATTACATTCCTCATTAAGGATATAGAGTGGAGATGGTAGATTAAAAGGTTCCTTTTCTAAATTCAATACACGCCAATCACCTGTCGTTATATCTTCATTTTCGGTGCATTCTGTGAATGTTGTCGTTAACAAATATGAAATCTCACTACGTTTGAGATTAAGGATAAACCGTTCAATATCTGTAAATGAGAAATGGACCAGGCAATCTCTGCAAAATAACAAATCCGCTGCAGGAAGAGGTTCCTGAATCAAATCCAAATATATGAAGTTTCTTTGCTCATCTGAGAATTTCTTTTCGTTAACAGAGATAAGTTCAGGTACTATATCTGCCCCAAGATAGGATGTAACAGGCAGGTCTATGTGTTGCATCCAGCTAAAATCGCCGCAGGGAGCATCTATCAATTTGTCTATATTGAATCTCTTCAAAATTCCAGGCAACTCATTTCGAAGCCGATAGGTTTCTTTAAAACCAGACCCTTCACCCGAAGCTGATTCAGTGCCTTTCCAGTGACTTGTCTTATAAATTTGTTGAAAGACTTCCTTAGATGTGTAAACCACGCCATCCTGGACCTTCTTCTGCATGTGGTAAGGATCAAAAGGAACTTTTTTTCTTCGTTCGTTCATACACCATGTTTTAAGAAAAAATTAGCATTATTAAACCTGTTACGCCCCGTATGATCTGTTACCTTTGGGCATTTCACTAAAACTATCGCAAATAATATGAAAAATACATGACTTAAACAGACTGGTTATGTTAAAATATCCACTACTGAAGAAAGGCCCAAGCTTCTTTTAGCATCAGCAGAGTATAAAAATGTGCATTCGGAAAAGAATACCTCGAGTTGCTAAAAACCAATGGACGCCAGCTTAGAATCATCCTTAATTACCCTTTGCCTAAAACCAAAAAATATTAATTAGCTTACTCTATTTTCTGAACTTCTTCGGCTTCCCTTAAATCCCTTATTCTGTACTGTTCCCTTAACCAGGTTGTCCATTCACGGCTTTTTTGGCGGTGCTCGCTGTATGTACGGGTGAATACATGCCCCCCATCGGGTGAAGCAACCATATACATGTAATCATGCTCTTCGGGATAAAGGGCGGCATTTATCGAGCTATAGGATGGATTTGTAATTGGTCCCGGTGGGAGTCCATGTATTCGGTAAGTGTTATAGGGATGGTCCACTTTGTAATCTGAATACCTGAGGCGATTACGCTCACCTAGCGCGAAATTAATGGTTGGATCAGCCTGGAGCCTCCAGTTCTCGTTGAGACGGTTCCAATACAGGCCGCTGACGATGGGTTTTTCTTCATCAAGATTGGCTTCCCATTCAATAATGGATGCCATAGTCACAATTTCGTCGACAGTCTTATCCATTTTTTCATAAAGTTCTTGATGCTGTGAAATTACCGCCTTATCAAATTCAGATATCATCCGCTCAAGAAACTGCTCAGGTGTGCTAGTCCAATATATTTCATAGGTATTAGGTAACATACGGCCCAAGAGATTAACTTCTTCAACGCCTAAATTCTCAAGTACGGTTGAATCCTTCATTGCCCTGCGAAGTTCATCATTTTCAAAACTCAGTTGGCGGGATACCCTTTGAATAAACCTATCCTCAGTGGTTCCGGTGGGTATCAGCACATTTTGAGGATCTTGCATGCCGAAAGCGAGCCGTTTCAAGAACTCCTTGTTGGAAGAACCTTCGCGGATTTCGTAGCGCCCCTCCTCAAATGATTTCCAATTTAGTAATTTTCCTGTCCATTTAAGTTCTTCGGGGTTGTAATTTACCTCAAGAGAATCAAGAAGCTCTGGTAAGTCAGATAAAGATGTGCGTTCGTGAAGCAACAAAACCTGAACGGTTTCACTCGAAACAGCATCCGAATAATTAATCCGGTTGTGCCTTATGCTAAAGACAAGAATGAAGGTTAAAATGAAAACACCTAACCCTAAGGCTAATTCGCGTTTGGAAAAATGTGTGAAGTTCCTAAGCATTTTTGAAGATGGAATCAATGAGAATTATTAGTTATCAGATTCAGAAAATACCTAATTCATTCAGATCTAAATGATAGCTATTTTATTAATTCAAAACTTATATATGAGGTATATTTTTTTGTCTATCTTTGACTAATGCGGAGAGAGAGGGATTCGAACCCCCGGTACCCGTAGGTACACTCGCTTTCCAGGCGAGCCCGTTCGACCGCTCCGGCATCTCTCCGTTATTAAATTGACGGATAGTTCTATTCTAAAACGGCACAACAAACTACACCGTTAATTGGAACTTATCAACGTCTATTTTTAACTTTTTCTTACTTTTAACAGCCTTAAATCAAACTCCATAAGTAAAAATATGGCGAGTGATGGCGCGAACGTTTTCACCATCGTCTTCGGCAGGGCGAAAACGCCATTTCCAGGCAGCATCAAGAGTGGTCTCTATTATTCCATAGCCAATCGTTTCAACAATCTCATATTCATCATCTTCACCAAAAAGTTTAATTTCCGAAATAGAGACCTCTTCTACTTCACCTTTTTCATTAACCAAAAAGGTTACCGTAATCTCAGCGTGGATGTTTGCCTGTCGTGCTTCATCTGGTACTACAGGCTCAACAATTCGTCTTACATTAGGTGAATGCTGAGGGTTTCTATGTACCGGGTAGCTATCATCTCCCTCTGCCTCGGGCATTTCCAGTTCACCAAAATCAGGAGCTGCGAAATTGCTCATATCCTCCAGATCGAGCATGTCATCAACTATATAATCTTCAGGCCTCGGTACCGGAACTTGAGGAGAAGGCGGCGCTGGAGGCCTCTGAACTTGTTGTCTGGTGATATCAATCATGTCAAGATCGATATCATGAGCAGAATAATCATCAAAATTGAAATCTTTAGACTCGAACTGGGGCCAAAAGTTAAATAGTAGGATAAAAATAATCTGCGAAGTTATAAGGCTGAAGCCAAAAGTAATCCGATATTCCTTTTCCCTTGATATGTTCTTTATGGGTCCCATTATATAAATCAAAAAAAATCACGACATAAAGTGCCAAACCTATAAGCATTTTACTTAATGATTTTTTTGTTTTTCCCTTTTCTTCGCTAGTTGCTTTAACCGATTTAATTCCGTTCTGAAACAATGGTAGGTATGGTCGCGAAGTTCCTCTATACCATTAAAGTTTGACGGCGATATAGGGTCAAGTATTGATACATAGACTGTGCCCTTCCAATTTGCGCGCCATCCACCGGGTGGCATAATATCGTAAGTTCCTTGTATAACGATAGGTTGTATGGAGTAATTATATTTTTTAGCTACAATAAAAGAACCGTTTTTAAAAGGTCTCAATTCACCTATTCTTGAACGTGTGCCTTCAGGAAAGATCATCACCGGAACGCGGCTCTCCACATAGGGTTTAATTTTTTCAAGTGATTGTAATGCCCCTTTTTTTCCTCTATCCACACTGATGTGGCCACTCATTTTAAGAAGCGGACCCACTACAGGGACTTTAAAAAGTTCCTGTTTTGACACCCACTTCATGTCAAAAGGGAGTCCGGAAAGAATGGGCATATCAATAAAGCTTTGATGATTGCCTACAAAAACAGTCGGCTTGTCCAGATCTACTTTCTCAAGGCCCATCATCTCTTTTTTCCAAAAAGGATTGAGACGGGTAAAGTTTTGCCCGAAGAACATGAATACCCGATTTGGCCAAAGTCGGAGTGGATCAAGACGGTAGCCGAATATATATGCTAAAAAAGCCAGGGGTAAAGCCAGGGCAAAAGAGATACCATAGGTCACCCATAACAATATGCTCATCAAGGTGTTCAATACGATGATTACATCTTAAAGATTAATGTTTTAAAAGAATTTACTTTAAATCTAACAGAGCCGCCCGAATAAATCCATTATGAGCATGCAAGTTTTTCACTGCTTGTTCTCTGTTGATATTACCAAGTTTCATTAACAAAGCAACTTTTACGTGCCCGTTGGCAAGGCTTAAAAGTTCCGATGCTTCATCATAGCTAATTCCTGTAAACATCATGACAATGCGACGTGAACGTTCAACCAGTTTTTTGTTAGTCAGCATAAGATCGACCATCACATTTTCATAAACTTTACCCAGACGTATCATCGCTCCTGTAGTAATCATATTACAAACCATTTTCTGTGCCGTAGCGCTTTTAAGCCTTGTACTTCCCATAATTACTTCAGGCCCAACCGGGATATCGATCATGACATCTGCTTTAAGATCAATGTCGACCTGGCCGGCATTTACACAGCATACCATTATGGTTTTACATCCACGCTTTTGAGCTTCAGCGAGAGCCCCATGCACATATGGTGTTCGCCCGCTGGCGGCAAGACCACAAACCACATCTTCCGATGAAACATTCATTTCCTGTATGTTTCTGGCGCCGGTTTCGGGATCATCTTCAGCGCCTTCTTTTGCCTGGAACATGGCTTCCTTCCCCCCCGCCATCAAACCAACTACTTGCGATGGATCAGATCCAAATGTGGGAGGGCATTCTGATGCATCCAGAACGCCAAGGCGGCCACTAGTCCCTGCACCCGCATACAAGAGCCGCCCATTGGATTTTAGGGCGTCACGGACAAAATCGATGGCTTCCGCAATAACATCCAGTTTCAATTCTACACATTCGGCCACCTGCTTATCTTGCTCGTTCATCAAGCGGGCTATTTCCCGGGCATCTGCAAGGTCGATATACCTGGTTTCCTGGTTCCGTTGTTCGGTATCCAAGCGCTTTAATTCATCAAAAAGGGATTCTTTGGGGGTCTTCAAGGTTTTTCTCTATTAGGTATAAAAGATCAGAGAAAAGATA
Organism: Balneolales bacterium; assembly: GCA_040878115.1. GTDB lineage: Bacteria > Bacteroidota > Rhodothermia > Balneolales > Natronogracilivirgulaceae > JBBDMU01. The sequence goes on along the minus strand of JBBDMV010000107.1, from coordinate 2,710 downwards.
AGAAGCTTAGATAATAAAAGTTTAAGAATAGAGTCGAATTCATTTGTGAAATGCCCACTCTATCTCGCCTGTTCTTACATTATAAGCACGAATAGGCCCGGGTATGCTAATTTCTAACGTAGAACCTGGAATCAACAGACTTTTTCTCTCCTTTAAAAGGATCTAACAGGCCAAGATTTCCCATTAGCTGCATCCAGTGCGGCAGCTTTTACTACAGGGGTCTACAAATAAAATAAATATAACCGAATTAGCCTGACTTCTACTGTTGTTGAGGAAGCCATTCTCGTAAGATCCAGACAACTTTAATCCGATCTACATTATTCCGGTTGATCTGGTCCAGCTAAGATTAGGCGGTGCTGCGAGGATTCACCTAAAACTTCCCATGTCTGATGTACATCCTTAACCTGATCCTGCAAACCAGAGTTACAAAACAACAGAATGACAGAAATAACAGGTAAATCCTACAGCTTATAAAAGTACCGAACCGGACATATCAGATAGTTGCTTTTTTCGCTTCTGAAAGTACGTAATCAAGAGCTACCGGTGCTCCATTTTGACGTTTACTTTCATCAGCAGCCTCCATAAATGCATAGATCTCCAATGTTTCCTCCATGCTTACAGGGGGTATACCTGTACGGAAGAAGTCCAGTATAGAATAAATCAGTGGCTGATAACCCTGAGATGGGCCGAGTGTCAGAATCTCTTCACTGCCGTAGGCGATTCCCCCGATACCCCCGCGTCCATCCCGGATCCCTCTAAAGGTGGCCATGCGATCATCATCCCAGACCCCAACAGCAATATCCGTGGTATCAGTCTCTGTACGGGTGACAGACTTGCATCCTGTTCCCATTACTGCAAAAATGATCTCAACGCCATGTATGCCATACCAGAAAAAGTCGGGATGGCTCGGTTCTCTGCCGGCTGAACTGTAGGCATCCACTCCTATTACCTTGCCTATCTTGTTTTCATGCCTTACCTCATGTGCAGAGGTAATAAATCGCAGAGAAGAGGAAGAGAAGGTAGGAACATTATACTTCTTAGATGCCTCATACACGGCAATTGTATCACTTAAGCTGCCGGCAACAGGTTTATCAACATACAATCCCTTTCCCGCTTCCATAACTTTTATGGCTTGTTCAAGACGAGGATGGCCGTCATTCGTTTCTAACAAAACAAAGTCTACCTTGTCGATAAGCTCATCAATCGAATCAACTATTTCAATACCCATTTCCCTTACCGATTCGGTAATCCCTGGAATTCGACTGGAACTTACTTCAAGGGTACGACTGCCGTAAGGATAAGCAGCTATAACATTAAAATCGGCCGTCTCCGGATCATCAGGATTATTGATGATCTTGGTAAACGCGGGGCTATGAGATGTGTCGAGGCCAATAATTCCTACAGTAGCCGGTTTCACCACCTTCCTCTCTTTGGCCAGGGCGCTTTTGCCCATAACACTCACTCCAAGACCTGTCGCGGTCATGGATTTAATAAATGATCTTCGATTAAATACTTTCATAGCATTTATTTTAATGATGTCTATAAACTATTAAATAATTGAATATTGGTTCCACATATATTCGAGTGACTAATATTCTATATAAATGGCTCCCACCCCGGTTCATACTCTCGGCCCCAGTATGTACTCATAGCTTCCCGGTCACCAACAATGCGGCCGTTATGAGGATCAACATTCAGCGACCGCTGGGCCCGCTGTGCAATATTTCCCAAGTGACAAAGATGAACGCTTTTGTTTGCGTCTTCAATATTGGACCGAGGTGTACCGCCTTCTTTAATACATCTGATAAAGTCACCAAAATGGTCAATTCCGTTATCCTGATTTGATAAAGGAGTGGCCGTATCCGAGTTCCTTATCTCTTCATTGTTTTTGTCGTATACCGTGAATTGATTCCCATCTATCGACATGTATCCGTTATCACCATGGATCGTTACACCCGTGGCGGAACCATTTATTCCTCCCCGATTCGAACTGAGTGCTTCCCAGGTCATAGACTTTCCTTCAGGGAAATCATACGTGACGATCTGAGTATCTGGTGTTTGCTGCTCGTCATTGTAATGATACCGGCCGCCACTGGATGAAACACGAACCGGATAACTAGTACCAAGGCCCAGCCTTCCAAGGTCCAGGAAATGAATACCGTTATTGGCAAGTTCACCACCGCCATAATGCCAGAACCAATGCCAGTTATAATGAATAAAATTGTCATTATACGGCATTCTGGGAGCAGGGCCCTGCCAAAGATCATAGTCAATATGGGAAGGAGGCTGTCCACCTACTTTTCCATACCCAATGGACCCGCGGCCGGATGCATACCAGCAACGCGCATAATAGGTCCGGCCGATAATTCCTTCCTTCAGCAGATGCATAGCTTCTATAACATTACCATACGACCTGCGCTGGTTACCCATCTGTACAACTCGATTGTACTTTTTAGCAGCCGCTACTAAAAGCTCTCCCTCCCGGGGGTTATGGCTGCACGGTTTTTCCACATACACATGCTTGCCGGCCTTTAATGCAAGAATAGAGGCCGGAGTATGCCAGTGAATTGGTAGTGCAAATGAGATAGCATCAACCGTATCATCCTCCAAAGCTCTTCGAAAGTCATTAACTCCTTTTGGCACATTTGACTGGCCTCCATCTTCAACAGCTTGTAAGCCTTTTGCCATGGCTTCATCGTCTATATCACAG
>JBBDMV010000106.1:0-3204 GCA_040878115.1 Balneolales bacterium | reverse complement strand
TTAGACGCCGATAGCCAATACCGTTTACACGATATTGGCTACGTTATAACCGGTTTATATGTAGAGCTGAATTGTTTACTTCAGCTCTACTTCAGCGCCCGCTGCAGTAAGTTTTTCCTTCATAGATTCAGCGTCTTCCTTGCTTACAGCTTCTTTAACCGTGCTAGGCGCGCCATCTACAACCTCTTTGGCTTCTTTAAGTCCGAGACCGGTAAGGCCACGAACTTCTTTAATTACAGCAATTTTATTTCCGCCAATTGCTTTGAGAACAACATCAAACTCAGTCTGTTCTTCTGCAGCTTCAGCATCACCGCCACCTGCTGCGGGTGCAGCTACAGCTGTTGCGGCAGGTTTGATACCGTACTCAGATTCAAGAACCTCTGCAAGCTCATTAGCCTCTTTAATTGATAAATTAACAAGTTGTTCTGCGATTGTTTTTACGTCAGCCATTATAATTATACTCCAGTGTTGATTGGTTTTTTTACAGTTTTAATTTCTACTTTTCTTCTTTTTCCGAAATAGTCTTGACAGCTCCTACTATATTTGATCCTTGTGCCTGAAGGCCACCTACAATATTGCTGATAGGGCTCATTAACAAGCCAACAATTTCACCGATCATCTCCTCTTTAGATTTCATAGAGGATAGGGCCTCAAGCTGATCGCTTTTATAAAGGACACCTTCTATGAAAGCGGCTTTAAATTCAGGTTTCTTGTGTTCTTTATAATGTTTTTTAAATATTTTTGCAGGAGTAGCAGGGTCACCCTTAACGAATGCATATGCAGTCTGATTTACAAGATATTCATCTATGGCATCGTATCCACCTATCTGTTGCAACGCCCGGCGAACGAGCTTGTTATTATAAACTTTATAATTTATATCTTTTTCACGTAAATCCGTTCTGAGAGTGTTGGTATCAGCAACCGACATTCCCTTATAATCAGCAAGATAGAGGGCATCGGAATTCGTTATTGTTTCTACCAATTCTTCAACTATCGCTTTTTTTTGTTCTATTGTTGTTGCCATGCCTTACTCTTATAATTTAAAATGATTGAACTACAGTTGTATTTACAGGGATACCAGGTCCCATTGTAGCGCTCATACTTATACTTCTAACGTAGGTACCTTTAGCGGAAGCGGGCCTCATTTTGACGACCGTTCGTAAAAAGGTTTCTGCATTTTCTTTAATTTGCCCGGCATCAAATTCTATTTTACCGACTGAAGTATGCAGTATACCATATTTGTCAACACGAAAATCAATTTTCCCTGCTTTCACTTCTTTCACGGCATTGGCTACATCCATGGTAACAGTACCACTTTTAGGGTTTGGCATTAAACCACGAGGTCCCAGAACGCGGCCAAGTTTGCCCAATTTACCCATTACATCAGGGGTAGCTACAATTACGTCGATATCAGCCCAGCCTTCAGCAATCTTTGTAATATAATCATCCAAACCAACGTGATCTGCACCCGCTTCTTTTGCTTCTTCTTGCTTGGCCGGATTTACCAGAGCCAGTACACGAACCGTCTTACCGGTACCATGCGGTAGTGAAACCGTACCACGTACCATTTGATCAGCATGACGGGGGTCTACACCCAGGCGAACATCCAAATCAACGGAACCGTTAAATTTTGATGTAGATGTTTTTTTTACGAGTTCTGCGGCTTCATCCAGGTTATATTCCTTTTCAGCATCAAGAAGCTGAACGGCTTCGGTATATTTCTTTCCTCTTTTAGACATCTTATATAGTAATTACTTTTTTCTGTTTACGCGCAGACCCATGCTTCGCGCAGTTCCCGCTATAAGTTCTGCCCCATTTTCAGCATCATATGCATTCAAATCGGTCAGTTTTTCCTGGGCAATCTCTTTGCACTGAGTCCAGGTTACTACACCTACCTTAACCTTGTTCGGTTCACCAGAACCAGATTTGATTTTTGCTGCTTTTTTCAGAAGCACAGCAGCCGGCGGTGTTTTAGTAATAAATGTAAATGATTTATCGGTATAAACCGTAATAACTACAGGGGTAACGGTACCGGTTTTGTCCTGCGTTTTGGCATTAAATGCCTTACAAAACTCCATAATATTTACGCCGGCTTGACCAAGTGCCGGACCTACCGGTGGAGCAGGGTTAGCCTGGCCCGCGGTAATCTGAAGCTTTACAATACTTTGAACTTTTTTTGCCATTAACTTAGAATGATTGTAGCCCGACCATAACGATAAAACAGGCTAATTATTAATAAAAATATTATGATTCAGGCTCAACCTGATTTACGTCTACTTCAACTGGTGTACGCCTTCCAAAAATACTGACCAGCACACGTAACTTTAATTTATCCGGGTAAACCTCTTCAACAGTACCATCAAAGTCTTTAAAAGGACCATCTATAACTTTGACGAGATCACCTTTCTTAAAGGGTATCTCGACTAGACCTCCACCGGTTTCAGCGATTTCTTTGCTTTCACCAACTCTACCGAGGATGCGGTCAACTTCATCTCCACGCAAAGGTGTTGGTTTTTGGTTTTTCTTATCGGTTTTTAAAAAGCCAATCACTGACGGTGCATTTGAAACCAGATTATTCACACTGTCGTCAAAATAAGCTTCCATTAAAATATAGCCTGGAAAGAAGTTCTTTTCGCGCGTTTTCTTCTTGCCAGAACGAATTTCAATTACTGTTTCGGTGGGGATAAGGATTTGTGTGATCTTATCTTCCATTCCCTGTTCAGCAACTTCTTCTTCAAGATATTGCCTTACCTTCTTCTCATGTCCAGAGAAACAGCGAACTACATACCAATTATTTGTCTGTTCGGCCATTTTTACTGGTAAATAACCTCTAAAGCGGTGGAGTAAACCTGGTCAACCCCGAAAATGAATAATGAGATTATAATTGAAAATATTACCACAATTATAGTATTATCTATAAGCTCTTTCTGAGTAGGCCACGACACCTTGTTCATTTCTTTTTTTACGCCTTCAAAATACTCTTTGAGCTTTCCCATTTCCTTTAACCTTATTTTTAAAACTTAGCACGGGTGGAGGGACTCGAACCCCCAACCAATGGTTTTGGAGACCACTACTCTGCCAATTGAGCTACACCCGTACGATTTTTTCAATGAGCCTCGCTATTGACACAGCTGGGGCTGCCTTTAATTTTCTTAATCTGTGATTTTACTTACAACACCGGCGCCTACGGTGCGTCCGCCTTCG
>JBBDMV010000105.1:0-3262 GCA_040878115.1 Balneolales bacterium | reverse complement strand
AGGTGATTGTCAGGTTAAAATATTTAGGTGATATAGATTTATCCAACCCTTTTGATACAGCCCCCTATTCATATTAAAGCCTTCCGGGCTTATACTGAGGATTAATTTCGTTCTGGAATTGATTTACAATGAAGGGAAACCCCGACAGGGGTTTTAACTATAATAGCCCGGTACGTAGTGCCGGGTTCGATAAGACACAGGCCGTAAAGAACCCCGGATGGGGTTCAATGATTAGAGATTAGGCTTACTTGACCAGCAGCATTTTTTTGGTTTTAACGCTTCCTTGTGTTCGCAAACGGTATACATACATACCGCTGGATAAATTACTTGAATTAAAAGCGATAGTATGGATGCCTGCCGGGTATTCTGTGTCGACAAGACGTGTTACTTTACGTCCTGTGATGTCGTATATCGTCAGACTGACATGTTGATCATCAGGGAGTGAGAATGAGATATTCGTTGATAAATTAAAGGGGTTGGGGTAGTTCTGTTCGAGCATAACCGCGATAGGTCTTTCATCTTCAGGAATTGAAACCGGCATGGGCCCACTGCTTGCAAGAAATTGCATTTCTGATGTTGTATCAGGACTAAAATTAACCAAAGCTATTCCAAGTGATTCCAATTCACCCCATTCCCAACCGGTCTCGACATGACCTGACTCGAGATCGCCAAAAGGAGGTATTAATTCTTCAATACTTCCATCTTTTAAAAATGCGAGCAATCCAATCCCGGTTTCAGGGATATCGTAATGCCACTCAACGACGACCGGGCCTGTTTCCTTTGTAGGAATTATCTCATGTAAGCTGGCAGCCTGGTGGTTTATAGTATCTTTTCGGCTCATGGTATCCGGAATGCCGTTGCTGGTACTCGTTAAATAAACATCCGGGTAACGGTCCCCTTCTGCAAATCCATAGTTCTGGACCCATCGGGAACTGGAAGCATAGTGCCAGATGTAGTTCCGGATGAATTCTGAGGGTAAGCTTTCATCCATATCATCGAGGGTTTCGCTGACAGCGTTCATCATTGGTTTGTGATGATCGTTGCCTATTTTCTCCCATACATCAACCCAAAACTGCATGTTGAAACGCTCTGCGAAATAAAGAGACCAGGTTACATGATAATAAGCGCCTGGGATACCCTCTTCAGGGGCACGAAAAATGGATGTTTTTGTTGGCAGGTAATTGTGGTAGTCGTTTACCTGGGGAAATACGATCTCTTCCATCATGGTGGCATCCATTTCAATCCAGTTAAGCGTGCCGGCGTCACCGCGAAAGCGATTGGTAGCGTACTGAATGGCGTGTTTCATTTCATGGGCTATTGTAGCTTTTAAAGCGCCAAGGGTGTTTCCTTCAGGATCATCATTTGAAGGGAATTCTTCAAAGGTAGAATGCACTACAATGTAAGTGGTTTCCTGGTCGGTTTCTGTATAACCATAAAGATGATCTCCAAGGTTTTTAAAATTAATCACATAGGGGGCGTCTTCCTTTACAAAGTCCGGAAAGCCTAACTTAGCCACCTGGTAGGCCCAGGATGAGTCGGCATATAAGGCCGCTTTCTCAATATAATCCGGCACGCCGCTCTCGCTGGAATCAATAACGGAAACAGAATCATCTCCGGAGGTAGTATACGTCAATTTAAAACGTTTGGAGGGGGAGACATGAATGTTCGTGACCTCCGATGATTTGCTTAAGTAGCGAGCTATTTGCAGGTCCGCTGATCGAGATAGTTGATTCTTCTCTTTTGAATACTCAATTAACACCGGTGTAAAGCATCGGACGAATTCCTGATCGTTTTTGTATTTGGCATTTAATTTCTCCGGTTCGAATGCATAATAAAACTTGTTCAGCAACCCTTCTTCTGGGGCCAGTTTGCCTAATTCAACATCCCGGTCAATGGACCGGAATGTTTTACCTCCAGTATCCCTCCGGGGGGAGTTGTGACTGTGCTGTCCGAAAGATGGAATTTGCCACAAGCAAAAAACACTTAGAAAGATTATTTTAGAGGTTGTTCTAAAAGTCATTACTTAAGATAAAAGTAAAAAGCCTATTGCACGTTCATATATAGTAAATTAAAATACTTTAATAAAATAAAGCATTCACCGGCACTTAACGAAACTATGTACAGAATCATCCTTTATTATAACTTTACCAAAATCCAGAATGTTGAGGATTTCATAGAACAGCATAAAATTAAATGTCATGCACTTGGGCTTAAAGGCAGAGTTTACATTTCCGGAGAGGGTATAAATGGAACTTTGGCAGGGGAACCTGATTTGATAGCGCAATATGAGGATTATTTGAAAAGCCTTAAAGGTTTTGAGAACACGGCGTTTAAAGCGGATGGGTCCGATTATGTCCCTTTTGCTAAATTGATCGTGAAGGAACGTCCTGAAATCGTTTCGTTGAAGGTTTCCGATGAGCTTGACCCCAGGAACGGCGGGCGTCACCTGAGTCCCGCCGAGTGGCGCAACATCCTGGAAAACGAAGATGATTTTGTTCTGATTGATGTACGGAATAATTATGAGTCCAGGATTGGTCATTTTGAAGGTGCCCTGCTTCCCGACGTGAAGAATTTCTACAATTTCCCTGATTGGCTTGAGCGGACTAATATTGACAAAGAGAAAAAGGTGCTTATGTACTGTACGGGAGGCATCCGTTGCGAAAAGTTTTCTGTTTTAATGAAGCAAGAAGGATGGAATGATGTAAACCAGCTCCACGGTGGAATTTTGGAATATGGGAAACATGAAGGCGGTGCACACTATAAAGGAAAGTGTTTTGTATTTGATGATCGCCTGGCCGTTCCCGTAAATCCGGATGACGAAGAACCGATCAGCCATTGTGAAATAACCGGCACTCCGTGTGATATGTATATTAATTGTGCTAATATGGAATGTAACCGGTTGTTTATCTGTTCATCGGAAGGGTCCGAAAAAATGGAAGGCTGTTGTTCTGAAGAATGTAAAGCCCACCCCAGGCGCCGGCCTTTCAACCGGGAAAAAGCTTATGCTCCCTTTAGAAAATGGTATCATTATTTTAACCCCGACTTTAAAGATAAGAAGGTGAACTTTTAATAACCGTGATGCGGGTGGGTTAAACCAACGATGTCTGAATAAACCAGCAACCGCAATTTCATCAATCGGTAATATATGAATGGTTTACGGTGATGCGGGTGCATCCTGTAGAGACGCAAAATCTTGCGTCTCTACAGGGTGGGTTAAACCAACGATGTCTGAATAAACCAGCAACCGTAATTTCATCAATCG
>JBBDMV010000104.1:0-3315 GCA_040878115.1 Balneolales bacterium | reverse complement strand
AGGGAAACGTGCTCATTCGTGGCAAAAAAGCCCCTGTGGTGGGGCTGATCAATATGAATGTTTTTATGGTTAACATTAGCAATATTCCTGACGTAGAAGTTGGCGATGAAGTCATGTTAATCGGAACGCAGAAGAAAAATACCATCACTATAAAATCTTTTTCCGAGTTCACCAATATGATCAACAACGAACTGGTCAGCCGATTGCCTACGGCGATACCGAGAGAAGCTGTGCGCTGATTATTCATCACTAGTACTTGCTTACTTGAGTTCGCTTAAAAAATAATTTTATCGAGGCTAAGTATTTCATGTTCAACCCTTTCAGGGTTGTTTGATATTTATCATGGTACCCCGGATTTCATCCGGGGCTATGAATATTCAAGCCTTTCAGGCTTAGACTGAAACGTTCTGGAATTGATTTACAATGAAGGGAAACCCCGGCAGGGGTTTCAAATATGCATAGCCCGGTACGTAGTGCCGGGTTCAATACACAGTGTCGTAAAGAACCCTGGATGGGGTTCAATGATTAGAGATTAGGTACTTCAGGCTTTTTTTGCTTGGTTAGGGCATGAAAAATATGATTCCATTACCGGAGGTTATTCAGTTGAAGATCGGTTTAAGCTCAAAAATATTAATCGAACTCAGGTTTCTAAGATGATTATTTAAACACGCTACCGGCTAATCTTCTGATATTATTCTATCTGGAGAGTTGCAAAATCCTTATTTTAGCTTCTTTAACTACTGATTTTTGTATGAATAACACCGCTACCCTATTAATACATTGCCCTGATCGTAAAGGGATAGTTTCCGCTGTATCAGGCTTTTTAAGTGAGCATAATGGTAATATTGTTCATGCTGTTCAACATCAGGATACGACTTTCGGCCTGTTCCTCATGCGCCTGGAATGGGATTTAAGCGACTTTGACCTTGATATGAACTTTTTTAGCAAGAGTTTTAAGCCCATAGCTGAACGTTTTGATATGCAGTGGCACCTGGCCCAGTCTTCTTCTTGCCAAAAGGTTGCCATATTTGTCTCTAAATACCATCATTGCCTGGCTGACCTGCTTTACAGACATCAAAGCGGTGAGCTTGATTGTGAGATTCCGCTCATCATCAGCAATCATCCCGAGGCCCGTCAACTGGCCGAGTTTCATAATATTCCGTTTTACCACATTCCGGTAACTTCCGAAAACAAAGCCGTAGCCGAACGTGAGCAGCTTGAGTTGCTAAAAAAATATGACGTGGACCTGATCGTATTGGCTCGATACATGCAGATATTTTCTCCTGAATTCGTTGCCCGTTACTCTCATAAGATTATTAATGTGCATCACTCGTTTCTTCCGGCATTCAGCGGGCCCCGGCCGCATCACCGGGCTTTTGAGCGTGGGGTGAAGATTATTGGTGCAACCAGCCATTACGTCACCGATGCGCTTGATGAAGGTCCTATCATTGAGCAGGATGTCGCAAGTATCTCACATCGTGATCAACTCGATGATCTTATCCAGAAAGGCAGGGACCTGGAAAAAATGGTGCTTTCAAGGGCTATAAGATGGCATATCAAACATCGCATCCTGGTGTATGCGAATAAGTCTGTAGTTTTCGTCTGATGGATGTAAATTTAAAAATAAATTAAGGGTTAGAAGGCCATCTACTATTCTGCCAAAACTTGCGGTCGGTGGCACAGGAAACAGGAAGTTTCATTGTTATTCCGACTCCACAGGCCAATGTTCACTGTTGGTCCGGGCGGTTTGAAATAGCTGTCTTGCGCGGGCAACCACGTCGGAATGATCTTTCGAGATATCATTTTCTTCCCCGATATCCAACGAAAGGTCATAAAGCTCAATGGGCTCATTAGCATCGGTGCGCACTGCCTTCCAATCCCCAAACCTCACGGCCTGGCTAAAGACACCTTCATGAAATTCCCAGTACAGATATTCAGGGTCTTCTTGCGGTTGGTTGAAAAGGGCATTCTTCATGGAGATGCCGTCGATATTCTGGGGCGGTTCAGTCCCTGCCAATTCAGCGGCTGTCGGTAAGAAGTCCCACATTGACCATACCTGATCACTTACCTCCCCTGCAGGTATAGTGCCTGGCATCCGAGCGATCATCGGAACGCGGATACCGCCTTCATACAGGTCCCGTTTGATGCCCCGAAGCGGCCCGTTACTGTTAAAATAGTCTGGGTCATACCCTCCTTCGGAATGAGGCCCATTATCACTGGTAAAGAGGACCATGGTATTTTCATCGATACCCAGGTCCTTCAACAGATCGAGCAGGCGGCCAATATCCCTGTCCATACGTGATATCATCGCCGCATAAGTAGCATTAGGCATTTCTTGCCCCGAATAACTCCTTTGTTCTACATGTGGAAAAGGGGTCTCTTCGAAAATGCTGTTTCCGTCGCCATCAAGATAATCCGCCTTTGAATCATCGGGGACAAGCAATTCGGCATGGGGAGTTTGTAAAGCAAGGTACAGAAAGAACGGCCCTTCTCTATGGGCCCGGATAAACCCCCTGGCCTTATCCATGTCCAGGTCGTGAGTGAATTGCTTGCGCCCTCCATTTTGGTTGCCATCAAGGATGACTCTATTGGTGTTACGCCACACATACTCCGGATAATAAGTATGAGCTCGCCTCTGGTTCAAGAATCCCCAGAAGTAGTCAAATCCTTTTCGGTTGGGAATACCCAGCGTTTCAGGCTCGCCAAGGCCCCATTTACCTACCAAGCCTGTTGTATAGCCTGCTCTCTGCAAAACTTCGGCAACAGTAGTATCCTGCGGCTCAAGCGGGACCCGTTCACCTGACTCAACACTGAAGTTACCCCGAATACGCGTTCGTCCGGTATGCATGCCGGACATCAGGCTGCTCCTGGAAGGTGCACATACCGTATGGCCGGAATAGAATTGGGTAAAACGCAGCCCTTCCTTTGACATCTGGTCCAGTCGTGGGGTTTTAATATCTTGCTGACCATAGCTGCCCAAATCTCCATACCCTAAATCATCAGCCATAATGAATATGATGTTAGGTTGATCATCATCAGTTTGTGCAAGGCTTAGTTGAAAAGGCAAGAACGTCGCAATGATGAGCAACATTAATGATGCAAATAAGTATTTCATTTTTTCTGTTTTAAGGCTAATTGATCTCTGCAAATAAAAGCACTTTTAAGTGAAGTTATTAAATATACACTATTAGTAAAAATATTTATAAATAGTAATGATTAAGGTCAGGCAAGTCTTCGACTTCGGTTGGGATTATTACCTGAGGGGCTGTATCAAAAGTATAAATACATTTTAGTCAACCTTAATTATTAACCTTT
>JBBDMV010000103.1:0-3354 GCA_040878115.1 Balneolales bacterium | reverse complement strand
ATATTGATCAGCCCCACCACAGGGGCTTTTTTGCCACGAATGAGCACGTTTCCCTGATTGGAGAGGGACCGGGGGTAGCCGTTAGAATAACCGATGGGAAGTACTGCAATGCGTATATCCCTGGATGCTTGATAGCTTGTTCCATATCCTACAAAATCATCTTTTTTCAAGTCCTTGATGTGCATAACATCGGTTTTCCAGCTGAGCACACGCTGGAGCGGTGAGTCCTTAAGCTTATTGGTCTGCATCAGGTGTAGATTATAAATATCAGGACTTGGCCAAAGTCCGAATTGTGCCGTTCCGACCCGGACCATATCCATAACCGTTTCGGGGAAGGCGAGTGCGGCTGCCGAACAAGCTGTATGACGCAAACGAGGTGAATAGCCAGTCTTTTTGATAACCTTGCAAAGACGGTTGAACCTATCCAGCTGCTTTACCGTTCGGAACTGATTGGCCAGTGATTCTATACCGGAAAAGTGGGTGCATACCCCTTCAAAAGTCAGACAATCCTGGTTTTTCCTCATATAACGTACGGCTCTTGTCAAATCCTCATCCGGCAGACCGGTTCGGTTGCCCCCTGTTTCGAGTTCCAGATGAATAATCGCCTTCTTCCCAATTTTACGGGCTACTTCACAGGCCTTGACCAGGCGTTCAATATCGTAGACAAAAAACTCAATCTCATTTTCAATAACCCAGGGTAAATCCTCAGCATAAAGAATACCCATTATCATAATGCGGCTGTCATGGGTCCGGGCATTTAAAACTTCATAGGCTTCAAAGCTGGAAGCTACCGAAAAATGGTTGACCCCGCACTTTTCAGCCATAGGTACAAATTCATAAATGCCATGACCAAATGCGTTGGCCTTTACAACAGAAGAAATAATCGGTTCGGGACCGATCTTCTTACGTATAAAGTTGACGTTTTTCTTTAGCGCAGATAAACTGAGCTCAATACGGGAAGAGTGCCTGACCATACTGTTTGTTTATTGTGAGGTATAAAGTTTTGTGAACGGCTTTTAACTAGTTTTAATTATAAGGTAGGTTGAAGAAATTCCATTCTACTGATTTTAAAAAAAGCACTATCTTTTCTTAATAGATACCGGCTCTCCCTCAATGCCTAATCGGTTCACCGCTGTTACGGCCACAAAATCCGGACTTGTATCCAGGTTATAGATATGCTTCCAGCCGGGCACGATCTTAAGCTTCCAACGGCTACCGTCAAGGATCCGGATTGCCCATAGCCAGACAGCATCTCCATCGGCGGGCATAAAGGTAAGTTCTGTGGAGCCGGCAAACATACGCATGCTCACATTGGGTTTTTTGGGCGGCACTCCTTCAAGCCAGGGTGATGCAGGGACCAAAGCCTGGATTTTGTAGGTTTCGCTGGCGAGTGTACCGGCCAGGCCATCGCGGTCTTCCATCAATGCTTTGATGCTGAAATGTATATTACCATGAGCATTTAAATTTAGGCGTGTAGCTTCAACCTGGTCCACAATTTCTTTGGCCCTCCAATCTACTTCAGCCCCGCTTTCAATCCTGCTGGCATAATTACCTGGCCACAGGTGCCGGTTGAGATCATTCTGTTGGTCCCACCAATCCAACAGCACAGAATAGCTTTGGCCCGGCTGATCAATAGCCCAATACAGCTGGGGACTGAAATAATCCAGCCATCCTTCCTGAAGCCATTTTCGTGAATCAGCGTATATTTCCGTATAGGGATCAAAACCATTCACCCCGGACGGATAACCCGGCCTCCAGATCCCGAACGGGCTGATTCCGAGCAGGACTTGCGGATCGTTGATCTTTATTTGCTTGTAAAGACGTTCTATAAAACGATCTACATTTTGACGTCTCCAATTTTCGCGGTCCATTCCATCGGAGTTTTTTGCCCAGGTTATATCATCGGGAAAATCAATTTTAGTACCGGTTGAGTCACGTTCCTTATAAGGATAAAAATAATCATCCAGGTGAACGCCGTCGATATCATAGCGCTGTACTACATCGATAATTACACGAATGGAGTGGTCCTGTGCAGCCTTAGATCCCGGGTCGAGCCAAAGTTGGCTGCCGTATTCTTTGACGAACTCGGGGTTCGTTCGGCTAATGTGATCGGCAGAAATCTCCGATTCCGAAGAAGAATGAAGCGCACGGAATGGGTTGAACCAGGCATGTAGTTCAAGTCCGCGCTTATGGGCCTCTTCAATGGCAAACTCCAAAGGATCATAAAACGGTTTTGGGGCTTTACCCATCTCGCCCGTCAAAACCTCCGACCAGGGTTCAAAAGGCGATAAATATAATGCGTCTGCCGCCGGACGGACCTGTAATATAGCAGCATTCATGTTCATAGCTACCATACGGTCGAGCATCAGTCGCAGTTCCGCTTTTTGCTTTTCCGTACTGAGCCCCGGCTTCGATGGCCAGTCTATATTAGCCACTGAAGCAATCCAGGCGGCGCGAAATTCCCGAGGCACTTCCGGCATTCTCTTAAGCAGCTCATCGGTTGTAGATGATGACGGCAGGGCCCGGTGAGCGGTGCAGCTGGTGGAGGAGAAAAAGAGGATGAAAAAAACAAAAGAAAGCTTATAGCAGGCTTGTAAACTAGAGATCATTCGCTGGCGGGTAGGTTCAATTAAAATTATTCTAATTGAATATAGGAAGGAAAAGCGGGATATAGCTAAAGGTTTTTAAGCTGTGGTTAAATATTGGGGAACGTTACCGACTGCTTCCATATATCTAAAAAAGAAGCCTTAATTATTTAGGCACTTTTTTAAAAATAAAGGTTTTTCACAGAAATTTGATGCCCCTAAACCCATCGGGAACCCCACTCCGTTTTACTAATAAAAGTTGTTTTTTAGCTCTTTTTATGACCTGTATTTTGCCTGGACCTCGGCCGTACCTCGTCCCTACCAACTCCCGGAAAACCCTTGCTTTCCCCTTGCAAACTTAAGACCAGATTAGGCCAAGGTCAGGACAAGGTCCAGACGGTATTATCCTTGGCTTTTTTGCATCAAAAACCACGCCTTAATTATTTAGGCACTTTTCTGGTCCCCGGCAGGGGATTGATTATGAATAGGGGCTGTATCAAAAGGCTAACAAATAGAAGCTTTACTTATTTAGCCATCCCGCTTCGAGCGTCTACGCTTGCCGAAATTGTACACGGCAGGCCGGGATTACGCAAAGGCGTTACTGGAAACCAGAGAAGCCTATCGAATGCCTGCATACTCCTTGTGCCTGCCTTGTTGGTATGAGCGCTCCGGGCGTTGCTCTTTTCGTGTAGTGTGGATGCTTCACGGAGCATCTGCCTGCTAACCTCCCCCCACACTATCCGGGGGCGTCTCGCCCCCGGATAGCAGG
>JBBDMV010000102.1:1978-19247 GCA_040878115.1 Balneolales bacterium | reverse complement strand
AACTCTGAAAAACCGGAGAACATTCTTTCAAATGAAAGCTAACCAATTATTGTACAGGTGGTTTTCTACCTCCTCGCTTCGGGGATAAGGGAAACGTGATGAAGCCATTAAAAGAAGTTTATTACAGACAGAAAAAGGACCTTCTGCATATTTTTGAGCAGGCCCTTTCTGCTACCCGGCCTTATAACCTGGTTCAGGAAAAAGTTTCTGCGGATGACAATTTCATAGCGGTTGGGGAGAAAAAATACCCAGTCAATAAACATCAGAAAATATGGGTGATAGGTTCCGGGAAAGCATCCGCACAAATGGCTTTGGCTTTGGAAGAACGCTTAGGTGATCGAATTTACGATGGGCTGGTTGTCTGTCCCTCCGGTGCTAAAACTTCGACCCGGTATATCCGGCAAATTGAAGCCGATCACCCGATACCCGGGAAGGCTAGTGTTGAAGCTGCTGATGAAATGGTTTCATTGGTAGATAAGATAAATGCGGATGATCTGGTTATATACCTCATGAGCGGTGGAAGTTCGGCTCTTCTTTGCATGCCGCCAGAAGAGATAACTCTGGAAAGCATTCAGAAAATGAACCAAGCATTGCTGAACAGCGGGGCCAACATCGGTGAAATGAATACCGTGCGAAAGCATCTTTCATTGATTAAAGGCGGCCAATTGGCATTCAAGTTGAAAGCAGCAAACTTAATAGCCCTGGTTATATCAGACGTGCCGGGAGATCACCCCGAAGACATCGGCAGCGGGCTGTTGGTCCCCGACCCCTCCACATTTGACGACACCATGCAGGTACTGCAAAAGTACAACATCCAAACTAGCCTTCCCAGGGAAGTGCTTCATTATATTCAGGAAGGAATTGAAGGCAGGGTTCCAGAGACCTTAAAAGAGAGCATTGAAAAGCATGATTACATATTGTTGGGTAATGCCCGGTACGCCGCCCGGCAGGCAAGCATTACAGCAAAAGAATTAGGGTATTCAGTACATATGGCTAACGAAGCGTATAGCGGAGAAACCCATACGATTTCAAAAGAGATGTGCCGGTCGGCCTTATCGGTACTTGATCAGGATAAGCCTGTAGCTAAACCGGCCGCTTTGATCTATTATGGAGAGAGCTATGTTAATGTTACCGGCAGTGGAAAGGGTGGGAGAAACCAGGAGCTAGCCTTGGCCGCTGCTTTGGAATTACAAGAGCATCATTACATAAGCATGTTAAGCGCCGGTACGGATGGGAGGGACGGGCCCACCGATGCTGCCGGTGCGATCTCTACGGGAAACACAGCAAAGATTGCCCGAAAAGCGGGCCTAGGACCAGAGGAGTTTTTAAATAACCATGATTCTTACCATTTTTTTGAAGCTGTAAACGGGCTGATTAAAACGGGAGATACGGGTAATAATGTAATGGACCTTCAAATAATTTTAGTTGAAGATTAATAGGGGTGATGTTAATGTCTGAGCAAGAAACGGGTTTTATTCTGTGATCCGATAGCCTATTATTTAGTCAAAAACTTCTTATGAAAGATTATCACCGAATAGAGAAGGCCATAGAGTTCATAAAGGCTAATTTTAAAGAGCAGCCTTCTCTGGAAACAATTGCGAGAGTTGTGGATATGGGCCCATATCATTTTCAGCGCGTATTTACAGAATGGGCAGGGGTGAGTCCGAAGAAATTTGTACAGTACCTAAGCCTGGAATACGCTAAAAAGATCTTGAAAAATGGTACTGTTTATGATGCTGCCTATGAAATCGGTCTGTCTGGAACAGGAAGGCTGCATGATCTCTTTGTGGGCATTGAAGCTATGACGCCAGGAGAATTTAAAAACAGTGGGGAAAACCTGAGGATCAACTATTCCTTTCAAACCTGTGTATTTGGAAATTATACGGTGGCATCAACGGACAAAGGAATTTGCAACCTTTTCTTTATTGACCAAAACCAGGATGCCGCCGTCCGGCAGTTGCAAGGTCAATGGACCAATGCCGTTCTGATTCAGGGTGCAGATGAACATCATGTTCAGGTTAAACGCTTTTTCGACGGTGAACTGGAGGAAGACGAAACGATACGGCTTCATTTGAAGGGCACAAAATTTCAGCTCAAAGTGTGGGAGGCTTTGCTCCGCATCCCTGAAGGTGGTTTAGTTTCTTATTCTGATATATCAAAAGATATACAAATGGCAAAAGCGCAAAGGTCTGTCGGCAGCGCCATTGGCCGCAATCCTGTGGGATTCATCATACCTTGCCACAGGGTAATTAAAGGGACCGGGGTAATCGGTGACTATCGCTGGGGTTCTTCTAGGAAATTGGCGATGATAGGCCGTGAGGCGGCGAGAAGTAAATGAGGTGATATTCAAAGTTAGGATACCACAGATGTTTTTTCGGGGTTAAAGTCTACTTTGTTTTTACATTTCTATTTACTTACTATGACATATGTGAAGATTATTGATGATAGAAACTCTTTTAATTTTCAAATTTGCTGAGCTTTAACACTATTTTATATAGTATATTCCCCTTTGTTGGCTTAATCGGTTAGGCAGGTGGCTAATTATGAAAATGGAACAGACCATAAATGATGCTGAAATAATTCAGGGAGTTCAAAAAGGTGATCGGGATTCATTTGCCAAATTATTTCATATATATTATTCCGATCTTTTTGCTTTTGTTCTACGATATACCGGTTCGTCTGAAGTAACAGAAGATCTTATGCAAGATATCTTCTTGAGCATCTGGCATCACCGAACAACCTGGTCGCCTTCAGGGAAGCTCCGGCCTTATCTTTACAAAACAGCAAGAAACAGAACATTAGATTACCTGCGGTCCTATAAAGTAAAGAAAGAATGGGAAACGGAAGCTCAATATATAGGACTTCCCCATTCAGAATCTCCGGCAGACATCATACATGATCGTGAATCCTACGATGAAATGGCGGAAGCCATTGAAGACGCTATAAAGAAACTTCCGGATAGTAGGAAAATGGTATTTTTATTAAATCGTGAAGATGGCCTTACTTATCAAGAGATAGCCGAGGTGTTAAATATTTCCGTAAAAACAGTGGAAACACAAATGGGTCGGTCTATCAAAACCATTCGGCAGCACTTGTTGGAATGTCTGCCCTCTGAATAATATAAAATTTATTTGCTTTGCTGCTTTGGCCTGCGGCCGTTGAAAAATGGGCGAGACGCTCAAAGGAGCGTGCTGAGAATATAAACGCTTCGTTAAACGTCCACGTTTAACGAGGGATCAACGCCCACAAGCGATAAACCACTCATGCACGTTCAAGGACCATAGCATTTATGTTACCAGGGGCTTATTGCTTACACTGGCACGATTGGGTGCAAGTTCGTCAAGCGCAGACGCTCGACGGAGCGGGACTTGTCTGATTGCACTCAACGTAAAGTTGTCAAATCTTCTCTGGTTGCTTCAAGGATGTTATCTTTATTCGAATCACTGGTTAGCCAGATTTGACAACTTTTGGATTGCATTTCGAGTTCCCTTCGACTTCGTTTCGCTACGCTCACTGCATAACCCGCTTCGCTAAGCGTCTCCGCTTAGCGGACTTGCACCCTATAACGCTGGTGTGAGTAATGGCCTCCTGGTAATATAAATGCTATGGCCCTTGAACGTGCATGGGTGGATACGTCGCTCACGGGCGTTGATCTTTCGTTAAGCGCAGACGCTAAACGAAGCATTTATTTCTTAACATTATGGCGAATAGCCAACGGCCAACCTAATTAAAACAAGAACAAAAAATTTTTTTGTTCTGTCAGGGTCGTGATCTTGTGATTCGTGTTACAGGTAAAAACCCCTTGAATTTTAAAATGATAAAAGCTCCTAGTGAACGAAGATATTGATTACAACCTGATAGCCCGATATCTAGCCGGTGAATGTTCCGACCTGCAAGAGAAAGCAATCGAGTCCTGGATTCATAAGAATCCCGAACAAAAAGCAATGATACAGACCTTTAAAAAGCATTGGAATAAGCAGAAAAGGCAATCACAGGCCAGTGATATTGGGATGGCATGGGAGCGGCTTAGTAGGGAGATGGATAAGGATAGTTCCCCCCAAAGAGTTCGGCCTGCAAGAAGAACTCTTCCCTCACAAAAAAAGAACGTTAGGTGGTTGTCCCAGCCCGTGATGAAAAAGGTATTGCGTGTAGCGGCGGCTATAATGGTTGTCGGATTTGCATCATATTATTATTCCCAACCCAGCCATAATACCCCGCCAATCACCGGGGAATTAATGGAAGAAGTGGTTACGGAGCGCGGACAACGAGCCCATGTGCAGTTAGATGACGGTTCACGTGTGCAATTGAGCGTAGATAGCAAATTAGAGCACCCCCGGGAATTTGTGTCAGATACCCGCACCGTTCATCTGACGGGCGAGGCTTATTTTGAAATAGCACATGATGGCCGTCCATTTCTGGTCCATACTGATGAGGCTGTAATCCAGGTCCTTGGGACAGAGTTCAATGTCCAGGCTTACGATGTTGAACAAGTTCAGGTGGTCGTTGCGGATGGGAAAGTCGCCGTACGCTCTGCATCAGCCCCTGATGCGGGGGATGCCATACTGGAACGGGGCGATATGGCGCAAATGCAATATGATGGCGGACATGATTTCATCATTACGCATGAGGTCGATTTGCAGCATCACCTTAATTGGCTTGAACACCGGCTTTCATTCAATGATGTTCCTTTGGAGAAAGTTGTACGAGAATTGGAACGATGGTATAACGTGGATATCAATTTATTTGACCCTAAGCTCAAGGATTTAAGATTTACAGCAGATTTTGAAAATGAACCGATCAGAGAAGTTCTGGGCATCATGAAATACTCTCTTCAACTTGAGTACGAAGTTGATGGCCGGGAAATCACGCTTTTCAATGAATAATTTCAGATAAAACATAAACGAACAACGATAACACTCACCTAATGGCTATAATTATGTTATATGCGCTACATAGAAGAATGCTACAGATTGTGAGTATGATGATGATTTTCCTGTGCCTGGTTTTTAGCGGACCTGTATCAGGGCAAAATAATTCTGATCAGGAAGTTTATAATAATCCGGAAGCACTGCAATATGCAACAACAGAGGAAGGGGCAAACCGGCTTTTGCATTTTGCCCCTTCCGAAGTCAATGAGGAAAATCGCTTTTCTCTTAACAAGACCATATCCGTTGAATTGGAAGACGTCAGATTGGAAACTGCCCTTCAGCATATTGCAGACCAAGGAGGCCTGAGGTTGTCGTACAGCAAAGATGTTACAAAAAGGGAAAAATGGAACCAAAGAGTCAGCCTGCAAATGGAGGATGATGTAACGGTCCTTGGAGCACTACATGCCGCTCTGGATAAAACTAATTTAGGTTTAAAGATATCTCATCATGGGGTGCTGATTGTTCATAATGATGAGCAGTTAGAGGAACCTTTGGTTAGCCGGGAAATGGAGGAATTAGTTGTTCAGGAGCAAGTAAGAGGTACTGTTACTGATGCTGAAACGGGTGAGACATTGCCAGGGGTGAATGTGGTCTTAGAAGGAACCTCGACGGGAACCACAACAGACCTAAACGGGGAGTACAATCTGGAAGTGGCTGATTCGGATGCTGTTCTTGTTTTTTCATATGTGGGTTATACTACTCAAGAGATTACGGTTGGTAATCAAGATGTTCTTGATGTGAGCATGGAGGCAGATTTTGCACAGCTGGATGAAATGGTGGTTGTTGGATATGGTACGGTAAAGAAAAGCGATTTGACCGGTTCAGTAGTGCGTATAGATCAGGAAAATTACCAGAATCAATCCACAATGACAGTTGCGGATATGCTTGCAGGTACAGTTGCCGGATTTCAGTCAAACCAAGGAACTTCAGCCTCTGGGGGTGGTTCCATGCAGGTTAGGGGGCCGAATTCATTGACTGGGGGTACTGAGCCGTTAATTGTACTTGATGATGTAATATATAATGGAAGTTTGCGTGATATCAATCCCAATGATATTGAATCGGTTGATATTTTAAAGGATGCAAGCGCTGCTGCCGTATATGGGGCCAAAGCGGCATCTGGAGTAGTGCTTATTACGACTACTAAAGGTACACCAGGTGCACCCACCATTAATATCTCTACTAATGTTGGTATGGCAGAGGTAACAAATAGAAATATCAGGCCACTTAATGGTGAAGAGTATACTAATTTCAGGAGAGGCTTATTAGTAATGGAGAATCCAGATAATCCTGATTATTATTATCACAATCCCAGCGAGCTTCCAAATGATATTAGCCTTGAACAATGGAGTAATTATAGTGATAGTCCAAACCCTGACCCGACGAGAGAATGGTTAAATAGACTTTTCTTTTATCCTACTGAAGTTGAAAATTATTTAGCTGGGAATACGGAAAACTTTTATGACAGGGTAATGCAAACAGCACCTAGACAGAGTTATGATCTTAGCATTAGTGGGGGGACGGATCAGATATCATATTATTGGTCATTAGGCTATGATGATAATCAGGGAATTATTGCCGGCGATCAATACTCAACAATACGTTCACGGTTAAATGTTAATACCGAAGTTACAGATTATTTGGATGTTGGTATAAATACTCATTTTTCCGATAGGGATGAAAGCGGGGTAACAGCTGAGTTAGGGCATATGCTTAATAGCAGTCCTTATGGCTCAATGTATAATGAAGATGGTTCTGTTAAATGGTATCCAAACGATTATACGGGGACTCAAAATCCAATGATAAATTATTATGGACAAGATCAATTGACAAAAGTTAATAACATTTTCGCATCCATCTATTCTGAGTTGAAGCTGCCTTTTGGTTTTAGTTATAGATTGTCATATCAACCCCGCTTTATGTTTACTAAAAATCATAATTTTTGGCCATCCACAACTCCTAATGGTGGAAATTCACATTCACAGGGATATGGAACACGAGTGGACAGTCAAACATACGAATGGATGGCAGACAATTTGTTAAAATGGAATAAAGAGCTGGGGATACATAATTTTGATTTAACGCTTTTGTATAGTAGAGAGAGATTTCAAAGTTGGAGATCTTATCAGACGGGCGAAGGTTTTAGTCCGAATGAAAACCTTTCGTTTCATGCATTACAATATGCAGAAGCCCATTTGGTATCTAATAACGATCAAACTTCAACAGGTGATGCAATGATGGGTCGATTGAATTATTCTTTATTAGGCAAATATCTTTTTACCGCATCTGTGCGCAGAGATGGTTATTCGGCTTTTGGTCAACAGAATCCCAGGGCCACATTTCCTGCTGCTGCATTTGCATGGCAAATCTCGGATGAGAATTTTTTTAACGTAGATTTGATAAACTCGCTGAAACTTAGGTTATCGTGGGGGGTTAATGGCAATAGGGATATAGGACGTTATTCCTCATTAGCAACATTAGGGCAAACCTTATATTCCAATGGTTCGCAAACTTTATCAGGCACAAATATTTCAACTTTGTCTAACCCAGGCCTAGTCTGGGAAAGAACTGAAGCATTTAATGTAGGTCTTGACATTGGCTTAATTGAAAGTCGAATCAATGCCAGTATTGATGTTTATGAAATGACGACTACAGATTTGCTGATGGAACGGAGTCTTCCAAGAATTACGGGATTTGATAATATTACAACGAATCTTGGGGAATTAGAGAACCGCGGAATTGATGTAACCTTGAATACGGTAAATGTTGACCAATCAAATTTTAGCTGGAGATCTAATTTTGTTTTTTCTTTGAACCGAAATAAAATAAATAGACTTTTTGGGGATTTAGATGAAGAAGGGGGAGAGCTTCCCGATTACTCCAATGAATGGTTTCCCGGACAGGCCATCGATGTGATATGGGATTATGATATTACAGGAGTATGGCAAGAAGATGAAGTAGAGGAAGCTGCTGAATATGGTCTGTCACCGGGTGATTACAAGGCTGTTGATATGAACGGAGATGACGTTTATACTGCTATGGAGGACAAGGATTTTATAGGGTGGAGACAACCTCGATATCGTGTAGGTCTTAGAAACGATATTTCTTTTTTAGGCAACTGGTCTGCATCTGTTTTTATTCGTGCCGACCTTGGACATATGGGTAGTATATCTGCATTTAGGCATGATAACAGTGAATTATATGATAGAAGAGGGATGCGTGCCGTTCCTTTTTGGACTCCAGAGAATCCAACAAATGATTATGGTTCATTAACAGCTTCTTCCAGTGCATATGGCGGTGGGTATAGCCTGTACTTTGATCGTTCTTTCGTAAGGATCCAGGATCTCTCATTATCCTATACTTTACCCGCAGCTTATAGTCAAACGATGAAACTAACCAGCATGCGCTTTTATGGTTCTATCCGAAACTTGTACAGTTTTGATCAATGGGAAAATTGGGACCCTGAATCGGGAGGTTCTCCAATGCCAAGAATTTTTTCAATCGGACTAGATATTGAACTATAAAATTTATGTTAACGAAAAAATAATAAATAAGATTATGAAACGAATAGTTAAGTATCCTTTAATGATATCTATATTCCTTTTGCTTATAGTATCATCATGCTCAGATAATTTTTTAACACCCGAACCACGTTCCTTTTATGCTCCTGAAAACGTTTATATTGATGAGGCTGGGTTTAGATCATTAGTGGTAACAATGAGCAAAAATATTAAATCGGAACATTATGGTGATCGCAATACAATGGATAATGAATATGCGATGTCTGATTTAGGTGTACCTGGAGCTCAAGCAAATAGCGTTGTGAAGGATTTTCCTCAAGAGTTGACTCCATCTGGAGATGGGGGTTCTCATGATTTCCCCGGGAGGTTATTTAATCTTTCTTATAATTCAATAAAAAATACCAATGTCTTAATTTCCAGAATTGATGAGGTGCAATGGGATGATGAACAGGTAAGAAATAGTTTACTAGCATCGGCTTATTTTTACAGAGCCTATTGGTACTATCGGCTAGTAAATTCATACGGTGATGTTCCCTTTATTGGTGAGGAAACTACAAGTCCAAAATTAGATTTTTATACTCATTCCAGATGGGCCATACTTGACAAAATTCAAGAAGACCTAGAGTGGGCTGTAGAATGGCTTCCTGAAACAGCAGATCCTGGTGCAGCTACAAAAGGCGCAGGAAACCATCTTTTAGCTAAAGTTGCTCTCGCCAATATGGATTTTGATCGTGCAATAACGGCAGCTGACCGAGTTATTAATAATAGTTCCTATGATTTAATGAGAGATCGATTTGGGATAGATGCAGGTGATCCTACGCGGAACGTCATATGGGATCTTCACCGCGTAGATAATATTAATGATCCTGCAAATACCGAGACTATTTTTAGTGTAATCGACCGATTTGAGGATCCAGAAGGTGCAAAGACAGACGGCAATCGCTTGCCTAGGGTTTATAACCCTGCATGGACGCACTCTAGAAGCAGAGATAGTGAGGGAAATGCAGGAATGGTGCAATCCGGTCCTCAATATGATACTATATTTAGGGGTAATGCGAATGTTCGTCCAACGCCATATTATCTTTATGAAATCTGGGACTACAATAACGACATTCGAAGAAGTGATGAAAACTGGATTGAATGGTATGAAATTTTATATAATAATCCTGAATCTGTAGATTATGGACAGCCGGTTGATAGGTCCAACTATGCCTCGGCAGCGGATACTTTTCAGCACAGTTATTCTTTTCCCCATTACAAAACCTTTGTTCCGGAACAAGATCCTGCTGTAGATCCACGAGGTGGTAACGGTGATACCTATATATTCCGTTTGGCTGGTACATATCTTTTAAGGGCAGAGGCCTATTATTGGAAAAATGACCTTGCTTCTGCGGCAGACGATTTAAATGAGGTTCGAGAACGAGCCGGTGCTTTAACGGTATCAGCTAATGAAGTGACGTTGGATTTTATTTTTGATGAACGCGCTCGTGAATTGTTTACTGAGGCCCCACGACATGGTGAAATGGTAAGAGCCTCTTATATCATGGCGAGTAATAACATAGATGGCTATAATTTGGAAAATTTCAGTGATAACAATTGGTTTTATGATAGGGTCATGGAAACGAATCAATTTTTTCAGATCAACTTTACTTGGGGACAGCAAAGTTACACAATAGCTCCACATAATGCTCTCTGGCCTATACCTGAAATAGTTATCACGGAGAATACATTAGGGCATATAAATCAAAATGAGGGTTATTTTGGAGCTGAACGAAATGAACCCCCAATTGAAAGCATAGAATAATAGGTATATTATTAAAACTTGTAGAATCGCTCTAAAAATATGCTATAGAGTTTGTTTAAGAAAATCGATAGATGCATAATTACTTTAGCTACCACATCATTTAATAATTGAATGGCTTTGATGTCACAAAACAGAATGATGTTGGTGCTGCTATTTTATAATTACGCTTTTGAAATCCAAGACCCTAGAAATAGTTTTTAATTAAAAGTTAAATTATATCATTTAACACTATGAAAATGTAACTCCCCGTGATCATAATGGGAAAATATTAATGCTAATAAAAAACAATATGAAAAAATTTATTCTTCTTGCCCTAGCTTCGATGATATCGATACAAAATATATCAGCACAACAGCAAGAGAAGCCTAATGTTTTATTTATTATTTCAGATGATTTGACGGCAACGGCAATATCGTCTTATGAAAATAATTTGGCACAGACACCGAATATTGATCGCTTAGCATCGGAAGGGGTACAATTCAATCGAGCATATTCGCAGTATCCTGTATGTGGGCCATCACGAGCTTCCCTAATGTTCGGGTATTACCCCAATGCAACAACTACCTATGGCTATGTCAGTGGGCGTGAAAATGTTGGTGCTGACAGGAACTCTTGGGCACAGCTTTTCAAAGACAATGGCTACTTTACGGCGCGAGTCAGTAAAATTTTTCATATGGGATCGGTTGATATCATGAAAGGATTGAATGGTCCGGATGATAAAGCATCCTGGATGGAGCGCTATAATAGTCCGGCACCGGAGGTTCATGCCGAAGGGGAAAGTGAATTAGTCCAAAATAATCCCCATGGATTAAAACCCACCGATCAAAATAAAGAATCGAACGGGGGGAATCTCATGAATATTGTAAAAGCGAATGAGGATCAGATTCATACAGATAGTGAAACGGCAGAGAAGGCGACGGAGCTGATACGAGAACATAAAGATGAACCATTTTTTCTATCAGTTGGACTATTCCGTCCGCATGTGCCGTTTGTAGCTCCGAAATCATACTTTGAGCCTTATCCATATGAGCAGATGGTTTTGCCACCGAAAGTTAAGGATGACTGGGATGATATTCCGGATCGGGGGATCAATTATGTGACGAGTGTGAACGGGCAGATGACCGAAGAACAGGAGAAGAAAGCAATCTCTGCATACTACGCATCGGTTTCTTTTATGGATGCTCAGGTAGGTAAAGTGTTACAAACACTCAAAGATGAAGGACTTGAGGACAATACAATTGTAATATTTACCTCAGATCATGGATTTCATTTGGGAGAGCATCGCTTTTGGATGAAGGTAGGTTTGCTTGAGGAGTCGGTGCGGGTTCCAATGATCATCAAAACACCCGGAAAGGAACCGGCAATCAGCCACTCTTTGACTGAGTTGATCGATCTGTACCCGACTGTTGCGGAGTTAGCTGGCTTAGATTATTCAGAACATTTGCAGGGTAAAAGCTTGGTTAAAGTCCTGGACAATCCCGAACACTCGGTCCGTGATGCTGCCTTTTCCATGCATAAAAGACAAGGGAATTATTCTTATTTGCTTCGTTCTAAAAAATGGGCATTTATTCAATATGATGAGGATGGTGCATCCGGAATGGAATTATATGATATGGAATATGATGAAAAGCAATACAATAACCTTGCCCAAAACCCTCAATATGCTGATGTCGTGGTCTCTTTTAAAGAAAAGTTAAAAGATAAATTGAAGGAGGTCAGGGATAATGATCTGGAAATAGATTATGAGACCGATTAATAGTCCTTGCTTATTAAGAATTGAGCTATTAAATGCTGTCAAGAATAAATTTTCTATTTAAAATCTAACAAAATGAAAAAAGTAATATTAAACTTATTATTCATAGCATCTTTTATCACTATTCTTGGTGTACCAGGTTCTACTTTGGCTAACTTTAACACCGGTGAAGACCAACCACCCAATATTCTCATCATATCAGTTGATAATATGGGTTATGGAGACTTTTCGGTTTTCAACAAGGAATCTCCAATAATAACGCCAAATATCGATCGGTTGGCCTCTCAAGGTGCAAAGCTCACCGATTTCTATACGGCTTCACCAACATGTACAGCATCCAGGGCTGCTTTGCTGACAGGTCGAATCCCGCAGCGAAATAAGCTTGATTATCAATTAGTCGGTATACCGGGTAATCATGGAATTGGTCTTCCTCATTCGGAAATTATTATACCACAAATTGTTAAAGAGAGCTCGGTGGATTATGCTACAGGAGCTTTTGGGAAATGGAACCTAGGCTTTGCACCCGGTTCAAGACCGACAGAAAGAGGGTTCGACGAATTTCTGGGACATGCCTCGGGGAATATAGATCATTTCTCGCATGTTTACGCAGGAAAGCACGACCTTTATCATAACACCGAATCTATTAATCGCCATGGGGAATATAGTTCCAACCTTTGGGCTGATTCTGCCATTGATTTTATACAAAATAATACCAAGCAATCTAAACCTTGGTTTGTTTATCTGCCTTTTGATGCTCCACATCATCCGGGAGATCGAAATATAAATCCCGGTAAGCCCAATATCTGGAAAGCACCAGATTCCGCATTTGAGCCTTATGGGCTTTCACCTGATGAAGAAGATCCCAAAAAACGTTTTAATGCCGTAGTCACCGCTATGGATGCTGCCGTTGGCCAGGTTCTTAATTCTCTTGATTCTCTTAATATTTCTGAGAATACTTTCGTCTTTTTCTTTTCTGATAACGGTGCATTTTATCCTTATATAAATGCTGATATTCAATCAAATATACCCTTTCGTGGTGCGGGTGTAACTTTATGGGAAGGTGGGATTCATATTCCCGCCATTGTCCGCTGGCCGGGAAAGGTGGAAGCGAATTCAGAGATAAACACTCGCCTTTGGACGCCTGACTTGTTTGTTGCTATTTCAAAGTTATCTGGCGGTAAATTGCCACAAGATCGTTTCATCGACGGCAAAAATCCATTACCTGCCCTTACCGGTCAGAACGAAACTTCTCCTCATGCAACTTTACCGTTTAAATACAGAGACCACTCTGCTTTAATTTGGGGTGATTATAAAATAGTTCGCGAAGATCCGGAAGATGAATGGCAACTATTTAATATAGAGGAGGATATCTCAGAATCGAACAACCTTGCTTCTGAGCTGCCAGACTTGGTACAAAAATTGGAGATACCGTTTCGTCATAAAATGGATGAGATAGAGAATTATCTATTACGGGAAGCAGAACGATTGGATTTATAGTTTTAAGATATATAAAAATCCAATAGGTGTGTATGATATATAAGTGAGTCAAGGCTTATTTTCAGAAAACTGGTTGATAAACATTACCAAAGAATGTTGGAGGTATAACAATATATCGTCATATTTAGAATACGCAAAAGCTTGGTCCACTAAATTTTGTTTATAAACAAATGTTTATAAACTTAAATATTATCTATTATGAGAAGCATTAAGATTGGTATAGGCTTATTAAGCCTGCTGGTGATAGGTTGTCAACGAGATGCTATCGACCAAGCCTCCGAGCAGCAACCAAATATTGTGTTCATTTTAGCGGACGACATGGGTTATTCAGATATCGGCGCTTATGGGGCCGAAATTGAAACACCTAATCTGGATAGAATGGCCGAGAACGGTATCCGCTTCACGCAAATGCACAACACCGGGAAATGTTTTACAAGTCGGGCGGTGCTGTTAACGGGTCTGTACGCCCAGCAGGTTGACATGCATGAAAGCCCCGATAATTTCCGTAATTCGGTGATGTTCGGGCAGGTACTCAAAGATGCCGGCTATCGAACGCTATTTGTCGGAAAACACCACGGCACCGATAATCCTTATGAATGGGGTTTTGACCATTATTGGGGAATGCGAGATGGAGCGACCAGCTATTTTAACCCGGGGTTGCAACGGCCGGGAGAGCCTAAACCGGCTCAAAAAAGATATGGTCAACGTGTATTTGCCTTTGATGATTCCCTGATGCAGCCTTATACCCCACCCAAAGATTACTATGCGACCGATACCTGGACCGACTGGTCCTTGGAATTACTGTCTCGCTATGAGGATGAACAAGATCCGTTTCTACTATACCTTTCTTATCAGGCCCCGCACGATCCGCTACATGCTCCCGAAGAGGATATAGCAAAATATGAAGGGGTGTATGAGGTCGGCTATGAGAAAATTGCACATGCACGCCATCAGCGACAGATGGACCTGCTGGACGAGCGATATCCGCTTTCCGATCCCACGTATCGAGACTGGGAAACCTTGAGTGATTCCGTCCAGGCTGATCAGGTTCGGCGCATGCAGGTTTATGCAGCGATGATCGACCGAATGGACCAAAACATAGGGCGCTTGATCGATTATCTCGAAGAGCGGGGAGAGCTGGACAATACGCTCTTTATGTTTACCTCCGACAATGGTGCCTCGGCTGAGGTTGTAGAGATCGGTGATGGCCCGATCGGCTCGATGACCCGTTGGGCCTCGCTGGGAGAAGACTGGGCAAACGTAGCCAATACTCCATTTCGATTTTTCAAGAATTATTCACACCAGGGAGGGATCGCCACCCCCTTTATTGCGCATTGGCCGGCTGGTATTCCTGAAGGCGGACGTGTAGATCATACCCAAGCCCATTTTATTGATATTATGCCTACGTTGGTGGAACTTTCTGGTGCGGATTACCCAGAAACTTATAAAGGGGATCTAGTTCCACCGATGGTGGGGGTAAGCCTGGTACCGCTTATGAAAAACGAGCCGATACAACGGGAGAATCCGTTATATTATGACTGGCGTAACGGCAGTGCCATTCAGACCGAGCAGTGGAAACTGGTTCGGCTGGAGCAGGAGTGGGAACTCTATAACATGCAAAATGACCGAACAGAAACCACTGATCTGTCCAGAGAGCATCCGCAAATTCACGAGCAGCTGAAAACAGAATGGCAGCAGTGGAGTCGTGAAGTTGAATTGGGTGATTAAAAATTAGAAGATATCTATAACTTTGCATATCAACACCAAATGCGAGTTATGATTCAACTTTCGCAATTGAGTTACCAAAACATATATTGGTACAGGTATAAACAGCATAAAAGATCAACAGGGGCATATTGTAATTCGTGTAAAACCAGACGGAGAAACTTATAATATATTCGTGCTGAATGATTCTGAAGAAAGCTTTAAAATAAAAGGCGTATATGGACCTTACCAATCTAAATAAAATGAATACAACAAATCTATTTCCGACTCTTTATCTCATATTCTTTGCAGTAATCTTGCCAGGACAATCATTCGCCCAACCCCAGGAACTTCCCAATATCTTATGGATAGTCAGCGAAGATAACAGTCCGTTAGCAGGGGCCTATGACGATGATTTTGCGACCACGCCGAACATGGACAGGCTGGCTTCTGAGGGTTTTTTATATACCCACGCCTATGCCAATGCACCCGTTTGTGCACCGGCACGAAATACCATTATTACGGGCGTATATGCCAACTCCGGCGGCAATCAGCACATGCGAAGCAATTATGAAGTATCCGATGTTATAAAATTCTTCCCCCGCCTATTGCGTGAAGCCGGTTATTATACCACAAATAACGCCAAAGAAGATTATAACATAGCGTCCGAACAAACCAGAGATATCTGGGATGAATCAAACGGGGAGGCCCATTACAAAAACAGAGAAGACGGGCAACCGTTTTTCGCAGTTTTTAATAGTGGTTTATCCCACGAAAGTAGCATTCATACAAGAAAACCATTTGACGAGCTGCGCCATGATCCAGAAGAGGTGACCTTGCCACCTTATCACCCGGATACACCAGATATCCGTCGTGACTGGGCCCATTATTATGACAATATCGAGGATATGGATAGTTGGATTGGAGAAAAGTTGCAGGAACTGGAAGAAAGCGGGGAGGCTGATAATACCATTGTTTTTTACTACGGTGACCACGGGGGTGTTCTCCCACGCAGCAAGCGCTTCGTTTATGATACAGGTACTCATGCCCCCTTCATCGTGCGAATACCTGAAAAGTTCAAACACTTGTGGCCGGCTGAGGAGCCGGGCAATGAAGTTGACCGGCTTATAAGCTTGGTGGACCTTGCCCCTACGCTGCTTAGTCTTACGGAGATCCCTATACCTGAGTTCATGCAGGGGGATGCGTTCCTGGGCGAACAAAAAACGGCGGGTCCAGATTATGTATTTATGTTTCGTGGCCGAATGGACGAACGCTATGACATGAGCCGCGCTGTACGAGATCAGCGTTACCGTTACATACGTAATTTTATGCCGTACCGCATATACGGGCAACGGCTCGATTACCTCTGGCGTGCAGCATCCACGCGATCGTGGGAACAGGCCTGCCAGTCAGGAGAATGCAATGAAACGCAAAATATATTCTGGAATAGTAAACCCGTCGAGGAGCTTTATGATACCCAAAGTGATCCCTGGGAAGTAAACAATCTTGCCGATGACCCTGCTTATAAAGAGGTCCTGGAAAGGATGCGGAAGGCTAATCAGCAATGGATGGTAGATATCAGGGACAGCGGTTTTATACCTGAGGCTGAACTTTCGGACCGCTCAGGTGATAGGGCTATTTATGATTATATGCGCAGCAATAACGTTCCTTTAGAAGACATTATCGACGCTGCAGAAAATGCGACCCTGGCAACCGTAAACGACATCCCTGAACTGATATCTTTTTTGAAGTCTGATGACAGCGCCATCCGTTACTGGGGTGCCACAGGTTTGCTGATCCTCGGTGAACAGGCAGCGCCGGCCATTGAAGAATTAAAAGTTGCTTTAAAAGATCCCTCTCCTAATGTAGTTGTGGTTGCTTCCGAAACCCTGCACCTCCTGGGTGAGACATCCGATGCAAGGACAGGCTTTGAAAATGCGTTAAAAGCCTCTAACTCATTTGCGCGTACTCATGTTTTGAATGCAATAGACAGTGTGGATGAGGACTCCAGGGAGATCAAAGACGCGGTAATAAATATGGCCCAAAATGCAGGTGTGCTGACTCG
>JBBDMV010000102.1:0-1878 GCA_040878115.1 Balneolales bacterium | reverse complement strand
GGGAGATCAAAGACGCGGTAATAAATATGGCCCAAAATGCAGGTGTGCTGACTCGTCAGCATTACGATCACCGGGCGGTCAAAATATTGTTGGATAAGTGGGAAATTGATGCGGCGGAATACGGGATCAAAATAGATTGGTAAGATTATTTTATTGAAACCTATAAATAAACAACAATGACAACTTATACAGCTTTTCCTCTTCCCAAAGCTATAATGCTTTTAGGTCTCATACTATCTTATACTTTTCCAGGAGTTGCACAGGATAAACCACCTAATATCCTATTTGCGATCAGTGATGACCAATCCTTTCCGCATGCTTCTGCCTATGGTTCAAAGTTTGTTGAAACTCCTGCCTTTGATCGCGTAGCCGAAGAAGGCATTCTTTTCACGAATGGCTGGGCCGCTTCACCCGGCTGCAGCCCTTCACGTGCAGCCATACTTACAGGCCGTTATCCATGGCAAATCATGGAGGCCGGCACCCAT
Source organism: Balneolales bacterium (assembly GCA_040878115.1). Classification (GTDB taxonomy): domain Bacteria; phylum Bacteroidota; class Rhodothermia; order Balneolales; family Natronogracilivirgulaceae; genus JBBDMU01. The sequence continues at coordinate 1,393 of JBBDMV010000102.1, read as the reverse complement.
GCAAGTTCGTTCCCAAAAAAGTATGAAGTCCTGCCTGATTTGCTTGAGGATGCCGGGTACTGGGTCGGGTATACAGGCAAAGGTTGGGGACCGGGCGACTGGGAGGTAAGTGGCAGGGACCGCAATCCGGCTGGCCCGGCTTTTCAGGAGGTCACGCTGGATCAGCCTTATCAGTATATAAGAAATACCGACTACGCCGGAAACTTTAAACAGTTTCTTGAGCAGCGCCCGGAAGGCTCTCCTTTCTATTTTTGGCTGGGTGCAAGTGAACCCCATCGCGCCTATGAACAAGGCATAGGCTTGAAGGAGGGGAAACGGCTGGAGGATGTTGATGTGCCCGCTTACCTGCCGGATACGCCCGAAGTAAGAAGCGATCTCCTTGATTATGCAGTCGAAATTGAATGGTTCGACCAGCACCTGGCGCAGGCGATCGCGATGTTGGAGGAAAAGGGTGAGCTGGATAATACCATTATCATTGTCACAGCAGATAATGGAATGCCGTTTCCACGCGCCAAAGCAAACCTTTATGATGACGGTGTTCATGTGCCGCTGGCCGTAAGGTGGGGGGACTCTGCTCCTTCCGGCAGGGTAGTAGATGACCTTGTCAACCTTATTGACATTATGCCTACGATATTAGAAGCGACGGGGGTTGAACATCCGGGAGTTTACCCTATGTCCGCCCGCAGTTTTCTAAACATTCTTACCTCCCCTGAGGAAGGTTTTGTCGATCCTTCGCGTGAAACCAATTATGCGGGACGAGAACGTCATTCAAATTCACGATGGTATAATTTAGGATACCCACAACGTGCTATCCGAACCGAGCGGTATCTATACATACGGAATTTTGCCCCGGAGCGATGGCCCGCCGGTACGCCCAGGCGCCTTGATGATGGAGAATTGACTCCCATGCACGTCGGTTATCACGATATTGATGCCGCGCCCAGCCTGGATGTAATGACCGAGAACGCGGATGATCCCTATTTTAGCAAATATCTGCATCTCTCAGTCGCCAAGCGTCCGGCCGAAGAACTCTACTATATTCATAAGGACCCGGGAAACATCAACAATTTGGCATTGAACGCAGACTATGAAGAAATTACCAGTGACCTCCGAAATCGATTGATCAACTTTTTAGAAGAGACAGATGATCCGCGTGTAACAGGTGACGGAGATATATGGGAAAGCTATCCGCGCCTTAGAGGTCCAATGCGAGAATTTCCCCCGCCAGTATGGGCCCTGCCGGCACCGGTAATAAATAATAGGTAAGCAACGGACGTTGGTATTTTGGGGTAGTTGTGAGAAAAATTTACCCTCTAAACGTCAGCCTGAATGCGCAGGTTGGGGCTGTATCAAAAGTCATCACCAAAAAAGCATTACCTAATTTATTAAACGA
>JBBDMV010000101.1:0-3496 GCA_040878115.1 Balneolales bacterium | reverse complement strand
CCCGGCAGAGGCATCCGGGCGTTGAATACGGTAGAAGGTGGAGTCGTGCAGATTGACAGTTAGTTGTGATATTATATGAGTATAAATATAAAAATATTTTTTCATTCAGGCTTATTTATTCAGGTGATAAAATTACATCAATACCTTTTGATACAGCCCCGTTTCATGTACTAAAATTAAGTCATCATTCCACTTATAAAGGCAGGTTATCATGCTTTTTCCGGGGTACGTTCTCCACTTTATTTTGGATCATTTCCATCGCCTTGATGAGCTTATCCCGGGTTTCGCCGGGGAAGATGACATCATCAATATATCCCCGGGCAGCTGCACGGTAGGGATTGGCGAAGGTTTCTTCGTATTCATCTTCAAGTTCTTTTTGTCTGGCATTTTGGTCATCGGAACCGCCAATCTCTTTTTTAAAGATGATCTCTACGGCGCCTTTTGTACCCATCACGGCGATCTCAGCCGTAGGCCAGGCTACGTTATAATCGGCCCGGATGTGCTTTGAGTTCATTACATCGTAAGCTCCCCCGTATGCTTTACGGGTAATAACCGTCATTTTTGGTACAGTGGCCTCGCAAAAAGCGTACAGCAACTTGGCCCCGTGCTTGATAATGCCGCCCCATTCCTGATCGGTTCCCGGGAGAAAGCCCGGTACATCTTCGAATACCAGCAACGGGATGTTGAAGGCATCACAGAAACGCACAAAACGTGCGCCCTTGATGGAAGCGTTGTTATCCAGGCAGCCGGCAAGTGAGAGCGGCTGATTGGCGACAATGCCCATGCTGCGCCCGTTAAGCCTGGCAAAACCAATGACGAGATTATCGGCATAATGTTCGTGAACTTCCATAAAAGAATCCTGGTCCATCACCCCTTCAATCACATCTTTGATATCATAGGGCTTGTTGGGGTTAAGCGGGACCAGGTCCGTTAGCTTTCCCGCTTTTTCCGGATCAGGCTTTTTGTTGGGTTGAGCGGGCGCTTTTTCCTCACAATTCTGTGGCATGTAGGTGATGAGATCACGTATCCGGTCCAGGCAGTGCGCATCGTTTTCAGCCGCAAAATGGGCCACGCCTGATTTCGAGTTGTGGGCCAATGCACCGCCCAGATCTTCGGAGGTTACTTCCTCCTGGGTTACCGTTTTCACTACGTTGGGCCCGGTAACGAACATGAAACTGGTATTTTTTACCATAAAAATAAAATCGGTAATAGCCGGGCTGTATACGGCCCCGCCGGCGCAGGGGCCCATTACGGCAGAAATTTGCGGTACTACACCCGAGGCCATGCTGTTGCGCCAAAAGACCTCAGCATATCCGCCCAGCGAAGCGACACCCTCTTGAATACGCGCCCCTCCTGAATCGTTCAGCCCTATAATGGGCACTCCGTTCTTTACGGCAAGGTCCATAATCTTGCAGATCTTTTCAGCATGAGCTTCGGACAAGGAGCCGCCAAATACGGTAAAATCCTGGCTGTAGACGTAGACCGGGCGCCCGTTTATTTTTCCGAAACCCGTAACAACGCCATCGCCCGGATAGCTTTGCTTATCAATTCCGAAATCAGTGCCACGGTGCCTGACAAGAGCCCCGATTTCTTCAAAACTTTTTTTATCAAGCAGAATATCAAGACGTTCACGTGCGGTAAGTTTACCGGCTTGGTGCTGCTTTTCTATGCGTTTCTCACCGCCGCCAATATGAGCTTCTTTCCTGAGTCTTTTTAGAACTTCAGCTTTGTCATTGACCATGGATAAACCTTAAGAGTTAGGATTTTTCTTTCTTGAAGTAATCTTGCAACAGGTCGGTAAAATCGACGGCTGGTTCAGAGTAAATATCAATGAAATTTCTGCGAAAAACATCCTCCGTTAGGAAACGGACCGCTTCTTTCCATTCATTACAAGCTTGTAGGTCTTCGAGAACGTCGTGGAAGAGGTCTTCATCACCGCCAAAAAGGTTGTCTACATAATACTCTTTGTTGCCCCCGACGTATTTAATGATATCTTTGCCCCCGTTCTTTTCGACAAAATTCTTCTCTTCTGAATGATCTTCGTTGAATTGTTCGAATATAGCGCTCCCATTATCAACATCATTTTCCTCAACTTCCTTCATATTTTCTGCCTCTTCGAATAAAGGTGCATCTGGCCCGGCAGGTTGTTGAGCTTCTAACTCCTCCAGCTCCTCGCTTTCCTCCGCTTCATATTCATCATCGTCAGGCTCATAAGGTGTAAACTGCTTCCAGATAGGGGCTGCTTCTTCTTCATCAGATTGCCCTTTATCGTCAGTTTGCTGAAAACTATTGGATGAAAAAATAGACTTCTCATCGGCAGGCTCGTTCAAGTTTTCTGAAGCCAAATCGTTTTCTTCTTCCAAATTAGCGCGATGAGCTCTGGCTATAATGGAATCCTCTTCAAAATCCTGAGTATCCTTCACAGCCCCCACTATAGTCTCTTCTGAAATCTCTTCTTTCAATCTTAAGGACCTGGCTTGCTTAATTGTTGATCGAGCTGGTCCTGCCACTTCTTCTTGAATGATGTCGGATGTATCCGGCCGCTTTATTATTTGAACAACGTTATTCAGAGATAGGGGAGATTGTTGCTTTGCAAATGATTGTGCAGTTCCTTTATCATCTTTGTCATTAAAAAAGTGTTGCAATAACGCGGGGCTTAGTTCTGGTCCCATCATCAAAAACCAGGGTTCGAACAACTTCTGCCAATTTGAGAAGGTATAGCGGGAAATGAGCTTTTCATCCAATGCGGTAATAAAATGAGAACATTGTTCTTTGGACATCGCATCCAGGTTTTTTTTCTCCATAAAGCGAGGCAAGGCGCTGCCAAAATGCCGATAGACCGTAAGTTGTTCGCAACGACGGATTACTTCGTCTAATGTGAGCTTATTGTCATCGAAAAAAATAAAGTCAGGCAGGCAGGCACGGGGTTCAACCAGCATCAGAAGAACATCGGCTACAGCTTTTCGGACTACATTACTCGCATAGCTTAGTGGCAGATGTGCCAATGGGCTGATTTCATTCAAAAAATCATCCCATGCCGTTTTTACCGTAATATTAGTTGTATCCACCCATTCGTTTTTGTACAGGTTTAATGAAGTTGAAAGGTGTGATCCTAATTCAAGTTGAATTCTTTTCACCAGAAATTCGGGAAAACCATAGTTTAAAAGTTCGTCAGGCTTTATAAAATCGGCATCACCGGGTAGGTTACCCAACAGCCTTTTTGTTATTTGTTCAGTGATTTGCTGCATGATAAATGGACCATTTTTCGGTGTAAAGTAAATTGAGGGCGTCTTCAAGATATTCCTGTAATACCGATAATCCAACGTGATTTTTTAAGTTTAGTTGTTTTTAGGGGGCTGTCTCAAAAGGTAATTGAAAAGTATGGTGGCTAACCATATAATAAATCAGGGTACATTCACATAGTTACTTCCCATGAAGTTAGTGTATATCACTCAACCCCTTATTACCGTCATTCCGAGCGTAGCCGAGGAATCTC
>JBBDMV010000100.1:0-19961 GCA_040878115.1 Balneolales bacterium | reverse complement strand
GTATGGAGTTCAATGTGTTGAAGCTGATCGTTCAACCCCATCCGGGGTTGTGTTTGGGTGATGAATCTAACCCCGCACTGCGTACGGGGCTATGCATGGTTTAAGCCTTTCAGACTTAGCTTTTTTCAGCGGCTTCAAATAAGTTTATGCAACACCCATATAGTATATTTATAGATTGACTATCAATAACTTACATTATCATTACACAATTCACAGCTGTTGAATTATATTCTTATCTTTTACTATCTTTAGAGTAAGCACCTATTTTCCATCTACATAATTTTCATTCATGAACAACTATCCGTTCAATCCGTCCAAATTATTTTTAGTGTTCATCTGGATGCTGTTGTTTGGAACAGTGTCTGCAAATATTACCTCTGCTCAGGACCGAGGTATGACCCCGGAAGATGTTTCTGAATATCAAATAGTTGGCGGAGCTGAAATTTCAGCCGACGCTCGTCAGATTGCTTATACGCTTGTCATACAAGCCGATCCTAATGTTGATAATGACTTTGCTTCGCAACATCTTTACATATTGGATACCGAAACCGAAGAAAGCAGACCATACTATACTTCAAGCACGGTTAGTTCAGTAAGTTTTCGTCCGGACCATTCAAGTGTAACATTCCTGACCCGCCTCGAAGATGAAACGGAAAACGCTCTCTATGAAATTCCTCTTGACGGCGGAGATGCACAGGAAATTTTTCGTTTTGAAACTTCTATTTCCGATTATAAGTGGACTTCCGACGGTAGCCGAATAGCGTTTACGGCAAATGAACCTGTAGAAGAAGAGGAATCATCTCTTCCATATGAACCCGAGGTCTTTGAGGAGGATTTCGTTCACCAGCGTGGTTATATAGTCGGTTTCAATAACGAAAATGCAGGCCCAATGCGAATACAGGCCCAAGGCACTGTTTATGCAATGAGTTGGTCTCCGGATGACCGAAATATCGCCATCTCTGAAACGCCAACGCCTACTATTGATGATTTTTATATGTCCCAGCAAGTCAAAATTGTAAATGCTGAAAGCGGACAAATAACCAGCGAAATTGACAATGAAGGCAAGCTTGGGCAAATTGAATGGAGCCCGGACGGGAGCCAGCTGGCCCTTCGCGCCGGTCATGATATTAATGACCCAATCGACGGACGCATTATGGTAGTATCCTCTGAAGGCGGCACGCCGGAAAATATCCTGCCGGATTTCGAAGGAAAGTTTGAACAAATCAAATGGACCCAAAATAATACTATACGGTTTTTGGCAAGCGAAGGCACGGAAACATCATTTGGCACCATCAGCCCTGACGGTACGAGGCTGAACCGAGAGCTTTCGGCCGACGGACCCAATTTTATATCCTTCAGTAAAGCAAATGACGACACGTTTGCCTTTGTGGGCGGCACTATGGAACATCCAACAGAGGTATATCTAAGAGAGGGTAAACAACAACCCACACGCGTTACTCATTCCAATGAATGGCTGGACCAGATTTCCTTAGGTGAGCAGCGTACTATACGATATCCGGCCCGTGATGGTCTTGAAATTGAGGGGATCTTAATTCTCCCTGTCGATTATCAACAAGGAAGTTCCTATCCCTTAATTGTTATGGTCCATGGTGGACCGGAAGCCCATTATAGTAATGGGTGGCTCACCGCTTACAGTATGCCGGGCCAGGTTGGCGCGGCTGAAGGTTATGCGGTTTTCTACCCCAACTATCGGGGCAGCACGGGGCGCGGGCTTGAGTTCGTTAAAACCAGTCAGGGAGATGCGGCCGGTGCAGAATTCGATGATATTGTTGATGGCGTCGATTACCTGATTGAAGAGGGTATTGCCGACCCTGACCGTGTTGGTGTGACGGGTGGCTCATACGGTGGTTATGCTACAGCATGGATGTCGACGTATTACTCCGATCGTTTTGCAGCGGGGGTCATGAATGTGGGCATCAGCAATTTCATTTCGAAATGGGGAACCAGTGACATTCCTCAAGAGCTTTACCTGGTACATTCCCTTGACTGGCTATGGGATGATAACAACTGGCAGAAATATTTGAAAAGAAGCCCTATCTACCATGTTGATAATGCACAAACGGCCCTTCTGATTGCCCACGGTGCTGAAGATACCCGAGTTCACCCGGGTCAGTCGCTCGAACTGCATCGCCACATTAAAGTGCGTAAGCCTGAGGTTCCACTAAGGCTCGTTTTATACCCTGGCGAAGGTCACGGATACAGCCGCGCCACGGCTCGGTATGACTACAATCTAAGGATGATGCGATGGTTTGAACGTTACCTTAAAGAAGACAGCGATGAAGTACCGGATGCAACCCTTAAGCCGGAAGACTAATAGATCATATGATCATTCTACGCTACCCATAAAAATAGCGGTGGCGTTTTTAAAGCTACAAATAAGCTTATCTACCTGAGTTCGAATAAATTGGATTTTTATGAAAAAACCATATTATGGCACTAAAAATGATCCATATGTACGATTATTTTAGGTGGAGGTTGTGCTTAAGCAACTTCTAAGGAGCTCCATATTAAAGCCCTATCAAAACCGTATCAAGGCCGTATATATACAGTGTTGATACGGCTTTGATATGGTGTTGATATGGCGTTGTTCCGAAGTTGAGCAATCAAGGCCCGAATAATGCAGGGTATCATCGAACTCAGGTTTTAGTGATAATAGCTATACGTGAACGTTTTTAAATTGCTACGTATTCATTTATAATCTGTCACTGCCATGAAACAGCCTTCATATCCTTTGAACTTAAACCATTCCTGATGGTAAAGCTAATTTCAGGTTTGCCTTCGTTTTTAATGAAGTCTTCTCCTCCCTTTGCCTTTTATTTAAATTCTCACGACTTTGACTGGTTCTGTAGAATTTAAAATATTTAGACCCTATAATGAAAAAACATTTGATCTTACTTCCGGGTGACGGTATCGGACCGGAAGTAACCCGTGAAGCTTTAAAAGTATTGAACGCCGCATGTAACGAAAGTGGAATTGAACTAACTACCGAGGAATTTGCCGTTGGTGGAGAAAGCCTCGACAAATTCGGCGTACCCGTAAAAGATGAGGTCATTGAAGCAGGGAAAAAAGCCGATGCCGTATTGCTCGGAGCTGTAGGCGGACCCAAATGGGACCATAATCCTCGTGACCTTCGCCCGGAAATCGCATTATTGAAACTTCGCAAGGAACTGGGCTTGTTTAATAATTTGCGTCCGGTTATCGTCTACGATGCCCTTCTGGATGCTTCCAGCCTGAAACCCGAGGTTATACGTGGCGTGGACCTGCTTGTTGTTAGGGAGCTTACCGGAGGACTCTACTTCGGAAAGCCAAAAGATGTGTATGAAGTGGACGGCCAGGAACAGGGCGTAGACACCATGCTTTACAATACAAAAGAAATTGAACGAATTACCCGGGCTTCCTTTGAAGCCGCGAAGCTGCGAAGGAAGAAGGTGACTTCTGTAGATAAAGCCAACATTCTGGCCACTTCCCAACTGTGGCGAAAAACAGTGGATAGAATTCATAAAGAATATCCGGATGTTGAACTGGAGCACATGCTGGTAGATAACTGCGCCATGCAGCTTGTCAGAAATCCCTTACAATTTGATGTGATCGTAACGGAGAACATGTTCGGGGATATCCTCAGTGATGAAGCCGCCATGCTTACCGGGTCCATCGGGATGCTTCCTTCTGCAAGTCTCGGTGAAGGCGTTGGCATGTATGAACCCGTACATGGTTCAGCACCGGATATCGCAGGGCAAAACCTGGCTAACCCGCTAGCTGCAATCTCCTCCGTTGCACTGATGCTTCGCCATTCATGGAACTTAAATGATGCTGCCGATAGCATTGAAAAGGCCGTGCAATCAGTGCTGGGCCAGGGTTTCCGTTGCTCAGATATGAAGGATAATGCCAAAGAGGTGCTATCAACTTCAGATATGGGTGACCTTGTTTGTAAAGAGCTTGCCCGTTAGGCCACAAAGAACATTAAAGGATATAAATTCTCATATCATTAATATCCTTATACATTTCAAGGAAGATTGAGTACAGGTAAAAATAAATACAATGATAAATTCTCTATCCGACAAAAAAATAGCCATTATCGGTTCTGGTAAAATGGGAGAAACCCTCGCTTCCAGAATGCTTGATACCGGAGTTGTTAAAGCAAATCAACTTATAGCTACCGATAAGAATAGCAGCCGCTTAACCTATATGAAATCAACTTACGGTGTTAAAACAACGGCTAACAATCGTGAAGCCGCTGAACAGGTTGATATCATTCTGCTTTGCCTGAAGCCTCAGGTGGCTGCATCCATAGTGGCAGGATTTGAAGATGCTGTGCATACCAATCAACTGGTGATCTCTATTATGGCCAGCGCTACTTCGACTCTTATTGAGCAATACTTTAGTGGCAACATTCCCGTAATGCGTGCGATGCCCAATACGCCCTGTCAGGTTGGGGCCGGAATGACCGCTTTGGCTGCAGGTAAATTTGCATCAGAATCTCACTACCAAATAGCCGAAGACATTTTTGGCGCGGTTGGGAGGACACTGCGAATAGAAGAAAAGTACTTTGATGCCGTTACTGGCCTTAGTGCAAGCGGTCCGGCTTTTATTTATGTGGTTATTGAAGCCCTGGCCGAAGGTGGAGTTAAAGACGGTCTTTCCCGTGATATTGCCACACAACTTGCTTCACAAATGACGCTCGGCGCTGCCAAAATGGTCATAGAAACCGGTAATCACCCGGCTATCCTCAAAGATCATGTTACGACCCCGGCCGGCTGTACCATTGACGGGCTCCTCAAGCTCGAAGAAGGCGGTCTGCGCGTCACGCTGATCAAGGCTGTAAATGAAGCCACCAAAAGGGCTAAGGCTCTGGTAAACGATTAAAATTCAGCTCCATTGGGCCCTAATAACATGAAAAGTCATTTTATAGAACCGGCCGAACGTATGCGGCGCCTGCCGGAGTATTTGTTTGCCAGGTTAAATGCCGCCAAAGCAGCGATGCGCCGCGATGGCCGTGACGTTATTGATTTTGGAATGGGAAATCCGGACCAACCCGCCGACGAATACATCGTAGATAAAATGCAGGCGGTCATTCACGATGTAAAAGCACATCGGTACTCCGATGCCAAAGGAATACCGCATTTATTAAAAGCGGTAGCTCATCATTACAGCAAGTATTATGATGTAAAATTAGACCCTAAATCAGAGATCATCGCCACCATAGGCAGTAAAGAAGGTCTGTCTCACCTTTCCTTAGCGCTCTTGGGCCCTGGTGACCGCTGTATGGTTCCTGAACCGGCTTTCCCGGTGCATGTATGGAGTGCGGTCATTGCAGGGGCAGAGCCGCTAATGTTCCCGCTTTCCGACGATGCTGAAACGTTTATCAATAATATGGAAGAAGCCGTTCAGGGTGCTCAAAAGCCAAAACTGCTTTTTCTTAACACACCCCACAATCCTACAGCGACGACTGTTTCATTGGATTTCCTAAAAAAAGTGGTTTCTTACTGTCGAAAGCAGGGTATCTTCATCATACATGACTTTGCTTACAAAGACATTACTTATGATGACTACACCGCGCCCAGCATTATGCAGGTAGACGGGGCCGAAGAGCTGGCTGTGGAATTCATCACGATGAGCAAATCTTATAATATGGCTGGCTGGAGGTGTGGTTTCTGTGTGGGGAATGTCGATGTAATTAAGCTTCTGGGACAGATAAAAGGATATTATGATTATGGTTTATTTACCCCCATTCAGGTTGCATCCATTGCCGCTTTAAAACAGCCCCGTGAAAATGTTCGCGGAATCGCTAAAAAATATGAGAAAAGGCGTGATGTTCTTATAGAAGGGCTTGCCCGGACTGGGTGGATTATCCCTGAGCCAAAGGGAGCCATGTTTGTATGGGCGCCGCTGCCTGATAAATTTAAACATCTGGGGTCATTAAAGTTCTCCGAGGTCCTGCTCGAGCAGGCGGAGGTTCTTGTTTCTCCGGGAATAGGTTTTGGTAAAGCCGGCGAGGGCTTTGTGCGTATGAGCCTTGTCGAGAATACCGAACGCATCCGGCAGGCAGTGAGGCAAATAAACAGGGTTGTGAAAGATTATCAGGTTTAGAGCCTTTTATCCATTACCCAAAACATCATACAGCCTTTTGTTCAGGTAAAGCGTTTCCCGCCCGGACTTCTGTTTTTCCAAAATACCGGCGTCAGCGAGAGTATTTAGGTATTTGCTTGCGGTGTTACGCGTGGCAATTTGTTTGTCCACAAGGTGGGCGATCTTGCAATAGGGCTGCATGAAAAGCACGTCCACCAATTCCCGGGAATATATTTCCGGGTGATCTTGCCTGATTTGTTCTAAAGTCTGGTCCATCAGGGTCTTTATAGAAATGATTTTCTGAAGCGTAAGTGATGAGGTTTCCCGAACGGCATCAAGAATGTAGATGATCCATCCTTCCCACTCATTATCTTCAGTGACTTCTCGCAACAATTGATAATAATCAACTTTATGTTCGATGATGTATTTACTGAGAAAAAGTATAGGCAGATCAAGCAGGTCCTTATTGACCAGATACAGAATGTTGAGAATGCGCCCCGTTCTGCCGTTGCCATCAGCAAAAGGGTGAATGGCTTCGAACTGATAGTGGGCAATCGCCATTTTAATAAGAGGATCAATACCTGAGCCGCGAATGTTCATGAAGTCCTTCAAATTTTCAAGCTTTTTGCGGATCACCTCTTCCCCCTCAGGTGGAGTATAGATTATACGCTTCTTTGCCAGGTTTCCTATAATGACCCGGGAATCAGGATCAGGTTTTCTGATTCCCGGAACATCCTCTTTAATGGCGCGAACAATCCGTATGAAAAGGTCTACTGAAAACTTCTTTTCGCCTTCCAAATGATTATACCCGTTCCACAATGCTTCCCGGTAGCGAAGCACTTCCTTCGAAGCAAGGTCGGTTTTCGGCCCTGTGGTAAATGCTTTGTACAGCACATCGTTAGTAGTGAAGATATTCTCAATTTCACTACTTGCCTTAGCCTCCTGCAATACAATGGTATTGATCAGCATAAGAGGGTTTGGGATCATAGCGGCGCTGCCTTTTAACTCAGCCAGAGATGCCCTGGCCTCTGTAATTTTTTTTAACACAGCTTTCGTCTCAACATCCTTGCCCGGCGGCAACAACGGCAAATCGTTATAAGGTTCAGCGGGATGGAATTTCATGGCATAGGGTTAAGTTTCATGATATGCACGCCCGGTGTGCATATCATTTTAATGCGCACAAATATATACGTTTTTTGTGCACGTAATGCAAACATGCATTTTGCTTGTGCATATAAAATAAATATGCACAAAGCTCACCATGATTCCCGGGGTTCCTATTTCCATTCTATTAGTGGCTTTTCTTCTCCTTGCCTGGATTTGAGTTGTTAAAGTAAATCCAGGCGTTGTTCTTCCATTAAGCGGGGACGCTTAATGAAGCGTCGTTCACTCGGGTGACAGACACTACCCCGCTCAGTCAAGCGTCTGCGCTTGACGAGCTTGCACCCAGTCGCGCTAATATAAGTAATAAGCTCATGGTAATATGGATGCTGTAGTTTTTTTACTTCGACCTCTCCAGTGCCTGTTCGATATCATCGATAATATCCTCCATATCTTCCAGGCCGGTTGATACGCGGATCAGGCCCGGAAATATACTGACGGCATTGCGTTCCTCTTCGGTTAGCTTGGAATGAGTGGTGGAAGCAGGATGAGTGGCGATCGTTCTGGTATCGCCAAGATTGGCTGTCAGGGAGAGCATTTTCAGGGAATCCATAAAGCGGCGCCCGCGCTCAAGGCCGCCTTTCACGTTAAATACCACTAAGCCGCTTCCCATTTTCATCTGCTTTTTTGCTAGCGCATGTTGAGGGTGAGAAGCCAGAAAAGGGTATTTTACGCTGTCCACTTCGGAGTGATCTTCAAGATAGCTTGCCAGTTCCAGGGCATTCTCACTATGCTTTTCCATGCGAATGGAGAGCGTCTCGAGGCTTTTCGAGAACAGCCAGGCGTTGAAAGGTGAAAGCGCCGGACCGGTATGTCTGGCAAAGAATCGTATCTTATCAATGAGGTCCTGATTCCCGACAATCACTCCCCCAATGGCGCGTCCCTGGCCGTCAATATATTTTGTAGCCGAATGGACCACGATGTCGGCACCAAGCAGCATAGGCTTTTGCAGGTAAGGAGTGGCAAAGCAGTTATCCACGTTAAGAAGCAGATTGTGCTTTTTAGCTAGTTCCCCTACCCATTCCAGATCAATAAGGTCCAGACCAGGGTTAGATGGGGTCTCCACGAAGATCATTTTGGTATTCGGCTGAATCAGCTTCTCCCAACTCTCCGGATCGCCACCGTCGGCATAGGTGTAGGTGATGCCGAAGCGCGGGAGCACCATGGTTAAAATCTGGTGAGTGGACCCAAACACAGCCCTGGAAACCAGAATATGGTCCCCCTGATCAAGCAGACCTGCCAGACTGGTATAAACGGCCGACATGCCGGATGCCGTGGCCACACCGTCTTCGGCCTCTTCCAAGGCGCACATCTTGTCGACAAACTCCTCGGTGTTCGGGTTCGAGAACCGCGAGTACACATTCCCTTCAATCTCATTTGCAAACATGGCCCGGGCCTGCTCGGCATCGTTGAAGACGAAGCTTGAAGTAAGGTACAACGGAACGGAATGCTCCCGGTGTTCACTGCGCTTAACCTGGTTGCGTATGGCTTTGGTTTGAGACTTTTTATTGGACATTTTGATACGTGGTTCTAATTCGTATGAATGATTAATTATGAAGAGTTATGCAAACGTAAAAAGGCAGATGGCCCTGGTAAATTGAAAGCCTTTTAGCCCTCTTTTATATCTTAATTTTATTTACAAAAATTTTATAACCAATCTCTGCTGTATACTCAAGGGTTTTGGATACAGAACAGTATTTCTCCATGCTTAGCTTGACGGCCCGTTTAACTTTGGCAGGATCAAGGTCACCTGTAAAGAAAAAACTTACCTCGATGGCTTCAAATAACGAAGGGACTTTATCCTTCTCACGCTCACCATCTACTTCAATGGATAAGTCATCTATTTTCTGGTTTTGCTTATTCAGAATGCCGATGATGTCTATAGCACTGCATCCGCCCACGGCCATCAGCATCATTTGCATGGGCCGAACACCCAGCCTGGACCCGCCGCCATCGGGAGAATTATCAATCTGAACGGTGTTGCCATCTTCATTACGGGCCTCCATGTGGTAGGCCTCATTAATACGATCTATCGTAACTTTCAATATTTTGAGTTGGTCTTAGAAATTTCGAGTGATTATTTTTGTTACAGGATTGGAAGAGTTTAAAATAAGATAAATCAAGACAAAACACATAATCTGAACTTTAGCCCAAGCGTATGTGCACCGTTTCCTTTTTTCCAAAAAATCATCATGATTGGCTGCTCTCTACAAACCGGGATGAAATGAAAAGCCGGGAGAAGGCTCTCCCCCCAATCATTCATAAAAGTGGCAGTTTTAACTATTTGGCCCCTGTTGACGGCAAGGCCGGAGGGACCTGGATAGGCCTGAATACGGCGGGCATAGGCCTGACCATCATGAATAACTACCAGGGAGCCAACCCTCTTCTTTCCCATCGCGAGGAAGCGCTGTCAAGAGGCTTGATAATACCAGAATTGATGCATTTTGATAATTTAAAAAATGTGGATCGCAGCATGCAGGATCTAAAGGTACCCCAATTCAACCCTTTCGTGCTTATTGGCATTCAAAGCAACCCATGGAGGATCATGCAATGGAGCTGGGATGGACTTGACTATACGTTCAACACTCTGCCGGTAAAGCCACACCTGTGGATATCAACCGGTAGAGCATATGAGGGTGTCTGGAAGAATCGAAAAGAGGTGTTCGATAACTTTTTAAAGATGCATCCTGGTCCGGACGTGAATAATGTAAAGATACTTCATTCGTCAAACTATCCGGTTCCCGGTGCTTATTCTATTTCGATGGAGCAGGATATGGTGGCTACCGTGTCAAATACAATTGCCGAGGTAAGCGGGGGCAATCTAAAAATGCACTATCACGATGGAAAACCCGTAGAGTCGGGGGTTTGGGAGGTAAAGGAATTCTCTTAAATCGACCATTAACAATAACGATCAATTGACCGTTATTGTTAATTCCACATAACGGCAATGGTCAATTATGAATGGTCAAGGATCAATGGGACTGCTTACCAGATAGAGTTAAGTGCCGGTACAGCTTGCCTCTTTTCCCTTTGTGTACTTCGTGCCCTTTGTGGTTAAACACATATGGTGAAAAACCTACTTTTTCTTACCATAGCGCTTGTTGAACTGGTCAACACGTCCTGCTGCGGAAACCATTTTCTGGTTGCCCTGGTAGTAAGGATGGTTCTTTGAATCTACCTCAGTGGTATAAACGCCATCTTTGGCCTTCATGGTGCTGCGCGTGATAACTTCACTGCCATCACTCATGATGACTTTTACTTCTTTATAATCGGGATGAATGCCTTTTTTCATGATATCAATCAGAATTTATGGGTTGCTTTATAGCCTGCCAATATACGCTATTTTTTCTATTTTCTCAACGTGAAACTTTTTGGATATGTTGTATCAACCGTAAAGTACACAAAAGAATAACTGAGTTTTAATTTATTAGCAAGACGCACCCGAAAATCCGCCTTTTCAACATATTCTGTGGTTACCAACAGCCGTGACCAATCAGGCGCTGTTTCTTCCCGTGCCTCTGTGGTTTACCTTACACCCGCCCCGGGCGTTGTTCTCTCGTGAAGCGAGGACGCGTTGTTTTTCATAAATCACAAAGCGGATCATGAGTAACTTCCAAACGGGTGAGGGGCTGTACCGGCAGAAAGTACAGCCCCTTTATGCAAAGGGAGTAACCTCTTAGTCTTAATCGTCCGTAACGCAGCCTTCTGAGGCTGATGAAACGGTTTTGATATACTTATAGAGCACCCCATTGTTTACTTTGTACGGTGGGGGTGACCAGGCTTTTACCCTTTTTTGTATTTCATCTTCAGGCACGTCAAGGATGATGGAGTTCTCTTCTGCATCGATAATGATGGTGTCCCCATTTTCAACGATGGCGATCAGGCCGCCTTCCTGGGCTTCCGGGGTGACGTGGCCGACCACAAACCCGTGGGTGCCTCCTGAGAACCGCCCATCGGTCACCAGGGCAACGCTATTGCCGAGTTTTTTACCCATGATGGCTGCTGTAATGGATAGCATTTCTCTCATCCCAGGTCCGCCTTTAGGGCCTTCGTAACGGATGATAACGACATCTCCGGGTACAACTTCATTGCTTTTAATGCCAACCAGGCAATCTTCTTCAGAGTTATAGACCCGGGCGGTCCCGGTAAATAAAGTGCCTTCCTTCCCGGTGATTTTAGCTACGGCCCCTTCTGAAGCCAGGTTCCCGTATAAGATATTCAGGTGGCCTGTTTTTTTAATGGGGTCACTAACAGGGTGAATTATTTTTTGTTCTTCGAACAAACCTGGCAGTTCTTCAAGATTTTCTTCCAGGCTTTTTCCGGTAACGGTCAGGCAATCCCCATGCAAAAAGCCTTCTTTCAGCATGAGCTTTTGCACGGCCGGAACACCGCCTACACGATTAAGGTCTTCCATCACATATTTACCGCTTGGTTTTAAATCAGCGAGAAGGGGCGTTCGGTTTGATATTTCCTGAAAATCATCAATAGTTAAGGGCACTCTTGCGGCTTTAGCCATGGCGATGATATGAAGAACGGCGTTGGTTGACCCACCCAGGGCGATAGCAATTGTAATGGCATTTTCAAATGCTTTTCGTGTCATGATATCATTTGGCTTGATGTCTTTTTCGACTAAAAGCCTGATGGCTTCACCGGCACGTTTGCATTCTTCAATTTTTGCATTACCGACTGCGGGGGTGGATGAACTGTATGGTAAGCTCATCCCGAGAGACTCAATGGCTGAGGCCATGGTATTGGCTGTGTACATGCCGCCGCAGGCACCGGCGCCGGGGCAGGCATGCTTGAGGACCTTTTTCAGTCCATCTTCGTTAACTTCTTCTGAAAGGTATTGCCCGTAAGCTTCAAAAGCGGAGACGAGATCAAGCTTTTGATCTCCCAGGAAACCGGGTTGAATGGTCCCGCCGTATACCATGATGGAGGGGCGGTTTACCCTGGCCATAGCCATTACGGAACCCGGCATGTTCTTATCGCATCCCGGCAGGGCAAGTAATCCGTCATACCATTGGGCGCGTACTACGGTTTCAATGGAATCGGCGATGATATCGCGGGATTGAAGCGAATATTTCATCCCTTCGGTACCCATGGATATTCCGTCGCTAACGCCGATCGTATTGAAGATCAGCCCAAGCATATCAGCTTCCTGAACGCCTTCCTTCACGCTTTGGGCGAGCTCATTGAGGTGCATGTTGCAGGGGTTTCCTTCCCAGCCCATACTGGCAATGCCAATTTGTGCTTTGTCAAAATCATCCTCGGTGAGTCCGATGGCGTGAAGCATGGCCTGTGAGCCAACCTGAGCTCGTTCCTGGGTAAGTCTTCGGCTGTGTTTGTTCAAATTGCTGCTCATTGGGAATAATTACTTTGTTACCGGTTTTAGTTTTAGGATCAAATAATACGAAAATTGATGGTTATTAACAGTCCGTTCCGGTTTATTCAGCGGGTAAATATTGGGCAAGCGGTAATGCAGGGCTAAATATAGCTACACACTTGCTTTTAAGGAAAAACCGGCGGTAAACAAAAATTTTCTAAAGACCACCTATTGTAGTATATTTACAATAAATAAGTTGATCAAAAGTTTCCATAAGTAGATTCTGGAAACAGAATTCAATTATTTGATGTTCTGATATTACAGAACAAAATTTTCCCAAATTCGTGACTATTTCGTTTTCGATACAACCTTGAATTGCGTAAGAGACCACATAGAAAAAGTTTTATTCAGTCTCACCGTTTTTTTTCAATTCAGGTTACGTCAATTTAAATTAATTACAGAAACTAGCAGAAGCATTGATTGTTTATCCCCCGTATTAACCACTATGAAATTATATTACACAGCATTTTTAGAAGCGACATTTTGGGATTCAGTGGAATACAGCATGTTGGGTGACCAATACTTCTCAATCCCAAACCATCATGAAAAACCAAATTATAGTCCATGCGGCGGACAAGCAGACGCGCATAGCCTTGATCGAAAATGGTGAACTAGCTCAGCTTTTCATAGAGTCACCTGAAAACCAACGTACCGTTGGAGATATATATTTAGCGGAAGTCCACAAAGTGATGGCCGGCATAAGGGCCGCTTTCATTAGCCTTGGAACTACACGCGACGCTTTTCTACACTTTTCTGATACTGGCGAGCATTTAGAAGAGTATATCGTATGGCTGAATGGTAAAAACGCCTTACCTAAAAATTATGATAAGGCTAAGGCCCAGCAGAGCAAAAGTGATAATGGCGATGGCAAAACATTATCTATTGCCGAATTGCAAAACCGTTCAGGCGCCTTATTGCAGAAAAAACAGAAACTATTGGTGCAGATAGCTAAGGAGCCGATTGGTTCAAAAGGCCCTCGTGTAACCACTAATATTTCTCTGGCGGGCCGCTTTCTTGTGCTGATGCCCATGGGTGATTATGTAGGAGTGTCTAAACGGATCCGCAGCTATAAAGAGCGCCGCAAGCTTCGCCAGGTCGTTTCGGATGTTCTGCCAGAAGGGTTTGGAGTTATTATCCGTACTGTGGCCGAAGGCCAGGCCGATGAAGCGTTGCACGAAGATTTAAAAGACGTGCTTAATAAATGGAAAGACATCCAGAAAAAGCTTGATAAAGCCAAGCCGCCCGAACTTCTGCACCGCGATCTGGACATGACGGAAAGTCTTGTGCGCGATCTTTTTGCTAAAGATTATGATCGTGTCTTAATCGACGATTCGAAGTTGTACAAGTCGATCAAGTCATATGTGTCCAGAGTTGCTCCGGCGATGGTGCCCAGCATTCACCTGTATAAAGGTTCTGAGCATGTTTTTGACTACATGAAAATAGGAAGAGATGTTGACTCTGTGTTCAGCCCGAGGGTAAAAATGCCCAGCGGAGGTTATTTGATCTTTGAGCAAACGGAAGCTATGTATGTGGTTGATGTTAATTCGGGGCGATACGCCGCTAAGAAGAACCAGGAAGATAATTCTCTGAAGACCAACCTGGAAGCTGCCCGTGAAGTGGCCAAGCAACTCAGGCTTCGTGATATCGGCGGCATCATCGTTGTTGATTTTATTGATCTGTGGGATGATGCTAACCGCAAGAAAGTTTTCGATGAGCTCAAACGGGAGTTCCGTAAAGACCGGGCCAAGACAAATCTGCTCCAAATGAGTGACTTCGGCCTTGTGCAGATTACCCGGCAGAGAATTCGGCCTAGTGTAGTCAACTCAGTGTCAAAGGTTTGCCCTATGTGCGGAGGTTCAGGCACTATTGTAAGCCAGAACACCATTATTGCTGATATTGAAAGCTGGCTGACTAAATACCGGTATACCTACAAGTTGCGATCTGTAGACCTGTACGTAAACCCTTACCTGCACTCTCTGCTGACCAGCGGCCTCATCAGCCAAAAGTTAAGGTGGATGATCAAACGGCTGATGCTTATTTCTGTTTATAGGGACGATACGATATCTCTGAATGATTTCAAGTGCACGCTGCGGGGTTCTGACGTTGACATCACCGACACGGTGATGAAGGACCAGTTGATTGAGGAGGCCGTTAAGCTTAATGAGGAAAGCCTTGCTGATTTGCAACCTGAGAAAAAGGTGGGTTCCGATGTGGATGTTTATAAGCGAGGAGCGGAGCCTAAAAAGCCCCAGCAAACTCGTGGTAAAACGGGACCTAAGCAAGGTGCAAGGCAGAGTACCAAACCCAAACCATCGCCTGCACCCCGTAAAGCGCCATCGAAACCAAAGCAGGATAAGCCGGCTTCTTCAGATAAAAAGGACCAGGTAAAGCAGAAACCTGCTCCTAAGAAAGGGCGTGTTGGATCAAAGTATTACAAAAGCGATAAAGGCGATACGCAGCAGCAAGAAGCGGAAGCCGGGCAAAAGCAGTCTGGACCATTAGCACAGACTGCTGAAAATAACGTTGAGAAAGATCAAGCTTCTGCTCCGGCAGACAAACCACGCTCGGCTATTGAAGTTGCCCGTGAGCATCGTCTGAAAAAGGAAAAGGAAGAAGCCTCTAAAACCGGACAAGTAGAGAAAAAAGATGCTGAAAAGATTGAGCAGGAACAAGTAATGGAGGCCCCGGGCCAAGCAAATAAAGTAGAGAAGCCAGAAAAGGCAGAAAAGTCAGAGGATAAACAAGATAAGCCCGCTAAGGCTAAGCCTGCTCCCAAAAAGAAAGCCGACAAACCGGCTAAAGAAGCCGAGGAGAAAGCGACCAAAGGGGAAGGTGATCATGAAGAAGTTAAACCTAAGCCGGCCAAACGTGGACGTCCACCGAAGAAGAAGCCGGAGGAACAGGCTGAAATTGTAGAGAAAACGACTTCAACTAAATCTTAACTACTTGGCAACGGTTTCATTTTTAATGGCGTTCTATTTTTAAGCTATTGACCGATCTCTGCAAAAGCAGAGATTGATTATGTATTCAACTTTATAAAATTTTTTATGAGCTTTAATCTCGATGCTACAACTGTTTTGGGTGTTATCCATAACGGAAAGGCTGCCCTTGGCGCTGATGGTCAGGCCACAATGGACAAAACGATCGTTAAGTCTACCGTTCAGAAGGTGAGAACACTATATGATGACAAGGTGCTTGCCGGTTTTGCCGGTTCTACTGCTGATGCCTTTACTCTTTTCGAACGTTTTGAGGAAAAGCTAAATCAATTTAACGGAAATATTCAACGCGCTGCCGTAGAATTGGCTAAAGACTGGCGTAGCGACCGCTATCTGCGAAAGCTTGAAGCTTTGCTGGTCGTCATGAATGATGAAAAAGGCCTGCTTGTTTCCGGTCAGGGAGACGTTATGGAAATGGATGATAATATCCTGGCCATAGGTAGTGGTGGTTCTTACGCTTTGGCCGCTGCCCGTTCTTTGAAGAAGCATGCCAATCATTTGTCACCGAAAGAGATTGTTGAAGAATCGTTGAATACAGCTGCTGACATTTGTATTTACACCAATCATAATTTAACCATCCTGGAAATTGAGTAATTCAAACAAGAAGCTATTTGAGGCAAACTTCACCCCTCGTCAAATTGTTGCCGAACTGGATAAATATATAGTTAGCCAGGGTTCCGCCAAGAAATCGGTTGCCATTGCTTTACGCAATCGCTGGCGCAGGCTTAATTCAAATGATCAAATTCGTGATGAAATACTGCCGAATAATATCATTCTGATCGGTCCTACCGGGGTTGGTAAAACAGAGATTGCCAGGAGGCTGGCGCGTCTTGCAAGGGCACCATTTATAAAAGTTGAGGCTTCCAAATACACCGAAGTGGGGTATGTTGGGCGGGATGTAGAGTCTATGATCCGTGACCTTACCGAAATTGCCCTCACGATGGTTAAAAGCGAAATGCAAGAGCGGGTTAAAGGAAGGGCCGAGGAGCTGGTTGAAGAGCGAATTCTGGACATGCTCATTCCGCCGTTAAAAAAAGCATCGGGAAAAGCATCCTCATCTGCTCCCGGCTTCAAAACTGAATCAGATTTTGATCCATCCGAGGCCAGTGACCAGGACCTGAATGAACGAACCCGTGAGAAGTTTCGGCAGAAACTTAAAAGAGGGGAAATGGAAGACCGGAAGATAGAGATGGATGTAAAAGCCGGTGGGCAGCCCATGATGCAGATATTCGGTCCCGGTGGTATGGAAGAAATGGGCATTAATCTGCAGGATATGATGGGAAGCCTTTCGCAGAAAAAAACTAAGAAGCGGCAGATGAAGATCAAAGATGCCCGTGAAATATTATTAGCCGAAGAAGCTGAAAAGTTGATCGATCATGAATCTGCAGTCCAGGAGGCTTTGGTCCGGGTCCAGAATTCCGGGATTGTATTCATTGATGAGATCGATAAGATCGCCGGAGGCACTACCGGGGACGGTCGTGGCGGCGGTGGGCCTGATGTAAGCCGCCAGGGTGTCCAGCGAGACTTGCTGCCTATTGTAGAGGGTTCTAATGTTACAACAAAACACGGAATGGTAAAAACCGACCATATCCTATTCGTAGCATCCGGAGCCTTCCATACATCGAAACCCTCCGACCTTATCCCTGAACTTCAGGGCCGGTTCCCGATACGTGTGGAGATGGTTTCCCTCACGGAGAAAGATTTTTATGATATTCTCACAACTCCGAAAAATGCCTTGACCAAACAGTATGAGGCTATGATCGAATCGGAGGGAATCAAATTGCACTTTGAGGATGAAGCCATTAAAGAAATAGCCAAGGTCGCTGCCCAGGTTAACGAATCGGTAGAAAATATAGGTGCAAGACGATTGCACACTATACTCTCTACGGTGCTGGAAGAGCTGTTATTCGCCATACCTGAAGACATTTCGGAAGGCACGATTACAATAGATAAATCCTACGTAAATAAGCAGCTTGATAAGCTGGTAAAAGATCAGGACCTGAGCCATTATATTTTGTAGTGTGCTTACTTTTCTGTAATGCCGTTGATCTTACCCCCACGCCATAGAGGTCCCGATTTATAACTGTCTGAAAAGTATTGGTTTTTGGACAGTTATGTTTTTTTTAATACCTTTCTCCAAAATCAACATTTCCGTAAGAATTTGTGATCTTTCTTTAATATATTTCAGCATAAATTAACGGTTTACGGGAAAAGGGATTGTCCAGATCCGTACTTGTTTTTCCTTTACTTAGTAAAAGAAAAGTTAAGAAAATTGAAACATTCATGATCAAGTGGCGTTACGTATACATTGTTCATAATTAAAATAATCTAACATATGACCTTGAAGAAATTTCTCGCACCTAACATAACAACAATCCTTGTTTTGTTTTTCGCATGGTTTGCTGGTTTTGAAAGCATTTTTGCCGGCAAAGGCAGCGATGAAGAAAACATAGAAAAGTACATGGAAGCACAGAGCAAAATCTATGAGAACTATGTTGATGTTCTTGAAATAGATGATCTATATAAGGAAAGTATACGTGGGCTTGTCCGGAATTTGGAAGATTCTACGTTATCGCTGAGCGGTACACCACTGGATACAAACTTTACTGATGTGAATATTAATTCCCTACGGGAATCTGTTTCCAGCTTTGAAAGCGCCTATCGGTATATGGTAAACAACACCGTTGATGAAAATATTGACAAGCGTGTTGAAGATGCCATTAAAGGTATGTTCAACAAGCTTGACCCACATTCTATTTTTATTGCAGCCGAACAAAGTGAAAGGATCGAGGAAGAGTTTGCCGGTAAATTTCAAGGTGTTGGTATTCAATTTGAAGTACTAAGAGATACCATTACTGTAATTTCTGCAATTTCCGGTGGTCCCAGCGAGGAACTTGGTATACAATCTGGTGATCGTATTGTGCAAATTGATGATTCAAGTTCCATTGGCTTTACAGAGCAAGATGTTGTGAACCATCTACGCGGACCTAAAGGTACTAACGTAAAAGTTGGTATTAAACGTCCTTTAAACAGCGAGTTAATTAATTTTAATATTATCCGGGATGACATCCCGCTTCATACAGTCGATGCTTCCTACATGCTGGATGAAAAAACAGGTTATGTGCGCGTCAGCCGTTTTGCGGCAACAACCCATCAGGAATTTATAAGCGCCATGAGCAAGCTTGATGAATTAGGAATGGAACGTTTGATGCTGGATATGCGCGGTAACCCTGGTGGTTATCTGGAACAGGCTGTCCGTGTTACGAATGAGTTTTTTCCTAGAGGGACTAATCTTGTAGCTACTCAAAGCCGGCATTCGCGGTTTACTTCCGAATATCGCGCCAATAGAAACGGCCGGTACATGGACATGCCCATTATTATGCTGATTGACGAGGGTTCTGCTTCCGGTAGTGAAATTGTTAGCGGAGCTTTACAGGACCATGATCGTGCCTTGCTTGTCGGTCGTAGAACTTTCGGAAAAGGACTTGTTCAGCAACAGTATGAAATGCCTGATCATAGTAATATCCGGGTCACTATCTCCAGGTACAATACTCCATCCGGGCGGCTTATTCAAAAGCCTTATAGTAATGGGCGTGAAGAATATGCTTACGAGATCCGTAATCGAGACCTGAGAGATATTGAGAGTTTTACCAGTGGGATACCCGACTCTCTCACCTACCATACTTCAGCTGGCCGTGAGGTATATGGTGGCGGCGGAGTCGTTCCTGATCACGTTGTTCCCGTTGATACCACGACCAATTATGTGTACACATTAATGCGTAGCCGCAATGTAGCCTCTATTTTTGTTCGGGACTACCTGGATCACAACAGCAAGCAATTTCGTGAAAACTGGGAAGATCGGTTCAATGAGTATCAAACTGATTTTACCTGGTCAGATAAAGATCGTGAGCGATTGCAGGAACTTATGGTCTCAAATGGTGTAGTTTTTACGGATACCTTGTCTTCTCCGGAGATTAAGGGTGACTCTCTGCATATTAGTACAGAGCGTTACGAGAAAGACCTGGAGTCTTCTGAAAGCTATATCAAAGCTCAACTTGCGAGACAGGTTTGGGGGCAGGAATACTTTTATCCTATCATTAATGCTGAGCTTGATGATGCTGTACGTGTAGCCCAATCTCTATGGCCCGACGTAGCAGACCTGAAAGCTTATGCCAGACAGGCATCATTAGATTAAAGTTTAGGCCTAAAGGTATTAAAGAACATAAAAAGGCCGTTCACGACTAGTGAACGGCCTTTTTTATAGGGTACAACTATGAATCCTTATTCAACTACTTTAATTTCGTATCCCTTATTGTCGCTGTAATCCGTAAGGC
>JBBDMV010000099.1:0-20408 GCA_040878115.1 Balneolales bacterium | reverse complement strand
ATGGTCCAAAGAGAAAACCTGATTTTTTTCATAAATGGGGATAAGGTGAATGTGTGCATGAGGAACTTCCATCCCTTCAACAATAATACCCGTCCGTATAGCGCCTGATGCTTGGTCTATTGCATGCGCTATAGGTTTAGCGAACGTGATCAACCCCTTAAGGCGTTCATCAGGCACATCGAAAATGTAGTCAATTTCAATCTTTGGTACCACAAGAGTATGCCCTTTACTTGATGGACTAGCATCCAGAAAAGCAAAATGGTGCTCGTCTTCGGCAATTTTGTAAGATGGAATCTCTCCATCAATGATCCTTGTGAAGATAGTCGACATGATATCTTAAGTTAATTGCGGTTTGTCTTACACTTTAAAGTAAGATAATCATAGGTATTACACCAGAAATACCCATAAAATTGGGAAACTGAAATATAATATCACCCTAAGTTCGATAATAAAATCTTGGTGGAGAGCAGGCTTTTCACCCAACTCAACATTATATATTTATGACTTTGAAATGGTGTTGATATGAATTAAAATAGGCCTTTGCATAAAGCATCCTTAATACCTTATGGCGTTATTGAAGAGGGAAATCTATTTAGGGCCCAGCTTCGGGATCGATAGGTAAATGTGGCTTTAAACAGGCATTTTCTTTTATTATCCATCCAGGATGGCTTCAGAAATAAAGGCTTAAATTCCGACCGGGTAATCTGAAAATTTCTACTCGCTTATATTCGTTAAATTGTTATGTAGAAGGATAAATTATACTTGTCAAGCCTGAGGATATGTACGGGAAAAGGATTGCAAGAAATTTAATTCCGGCCTTGATAAACCCTTTAATCATCTTTATCTTATGAGCCTTGACAAGAATCGGTAGCTCAGCTGGTAGAGCAACGGCCTTTTAAGCCGTGGGTCGTGGGTTCGAGCCCCACCCGATTCACCCAAAGCCCTTTATCAGAAATGATAGGGGCTTTTTTTATTTAGGGTTTATGCTGTTCGTGACGGAATTTCAGTCATTCGTTTATGCAGCAAATCCTGGAAAAGCCTTGCGATATTTCCCCGCTTCCCATTACCCACTTGTTTACCGTCAATGCTGATTATCGGTTGTATATCCGTTGTTGTGCCGGTTAGGAATATCTCATCCATTTGCAGAAGCTCATCTTCATTAATAGGAGTTTGATCTACCACTATATTCTCCTCATTTGCCATTTCCAGTACCAACGCTCTCGTTATCCCAGGCAATATGTAATTAGTCCTGGGATAGGTGCGCAATACTCCGTTTTTGACACCAAAGATATTAGCATTTTGACCCTCGGTAACCACACCATCGCGGATAAAAACAGAAGTGAACGCGCCTGCATCCATAGCCTTTTGTTTGGCCAGGACATTGGGCAAAAGGTTAATGGTCTTCAAATCGCATCTCATCCAACGAATATCGGACATTGTGATGGCTTGAGCTCCATTTTTTTGAAGCTCAAGATCAGGTTTAAAGCCGGAAGTGGATAAATATATAGTAGGCTGAACGTCAACGGCAGGAAAATTATGTATACGCTTCGCCACGCCACGAGTGATTTGCAGGTAAACAGTACCATGCCCCTTAAGAAGATCATTTTTCTTGATCAGGCTCTCTGCAACCGACATGAGGTTATGGACCATATTTTCATCTACTTGTATTTCGAGACCCGCCAAACCATCTTTTAGGCGGTCCATGTGTGGTTTGGCAAGGAACAATTTCCCATCCACTACACGAATTACTTCGTAAACTCCGTCTCCGAAAACGAAACCACGGTCGTCTACCGATATGTTCGCGTCTTTTTTGGGTAAAAATCTTCCATTAAGGTAAACAAGCATAATTTGGATATATTCAGATAACTGTTAATAGGGTATATTTTTCTGGATTATCGCTATTCACAGAAGCATGCGCACTTTTAGGGCATTTGGATAATAATAAATAAAATAGGACAAACTTATCGTGTTTAAAGCAGGTTTTACTCAGATTTCATGGCCCTCTATTTAGGAGGTTATATTTTATAACAAAATATTAACCAGATGGTTGGGTTGAACAAATAAAGAAGCCAGCTTTCTTGTCTTTTTTATATACCATGTTTGAGATGCAATTGTTTAAAAATAATAGCGTACACCAACCCCACTGTTACTTGTAAAATCGGTCCCCGGAACAATATCCAGGATAGGTACAACTTCTGCGAATATTTCAATAGGATCGTTAGCGAAGAAATATGACAATCCAAATGGAACACGCACACCAAATCGATCGTCCCGGTTTCCCTCGCGTGCCAGTAATCTGCCACCCAGACCATAGTAAAAAGCCATAGAGCCTCGATTCAGGTCGATGTGGTCAAAATTGTGGCGTAAGTAATCAGCATTAAGTTGAAGAGACGTATTACCCCGAAAACTCCAGGCAGCAGTTCCTGCCAGTGCATTAAGGTCATCGAGCCAGAGTTTGGCGGTAATACCCGTAGGATCACCCACAACAACACCAAGACCAAGGTTGCCGTCACGAACTTGACTATGTGCTTGCTGTACTGTCAGGGGTAACACCAACAGCAAGACGAAAAACAATTTGGCAGTAATTTGAAAAATTTTCATAACTTAAATCACATTATTTCAATTAAAATTTCATTTATAAATCATGCAAAGCCTCCCTTGTAGTATGAATATTAGTACGTATGCCCCAAAGAGTTATTTCAATGTTGCGGTATATTTCCATAACTTTTAAAAAAACAAGGCGTTCAGGAATAGTTTGTTGGCCTCCATATCTCTGTATTCAAATAAGCACTTCCCATGAAGTTGGTGCATATCACTCAACCCTTTATTACCGTCTTTCGTAGCCGAGGAATCTCATCCGCTCCTAATTTCATTACAAGCATGAAGCTAGCAACAGGGACATGAGTAGCTTTCAAGCGGATGAGATCCCGCAGCCCGCCCTGAGCGCAGTAAGCGTAGTCGAAGGACTACGAATTGCAATCTTTGGTAAGCTAATTGTTGATCGGGAATATTTATCTCCTCCTGAATTTCTTTTAACCAAATGTAAGTTTTTTGGGCTGTCCTATCAATGGTATCTATTTTATTCTCACTCATGTTGTCTCCCTTAATCTTTTCTAAAATAATTATTACATCTATTTGTTTTAAAATAAAATATGGTGATTAAGGATTCAAAAATACACTCCTTTTTTTGACTTTTTTAACCAAAAAGCCCTCATACAATTTTCTCCTTTTTTATTAAATCAGTTTTTCCCTATCATCGTTTGTTTTCTTATCTTACTACCGATTTTTTACACAACTTTTATTTAAAATATCATGCCGTCATATCGTGTTGGAATATTGGGTGCCACAGGTGCTGTAGGACAAAAATTCGTTCATTTATTAAAAGGTCATCCCTGGTTCTCCATCGTCAAACTTGGAGCATCCGAACGTTCTGCGGGAAAACCCTATAAAGAAGCCTGTAATTGGATAGAAACTTCTTCCATGCCCGAAGATATCTCACGGTTGCTTGTTAGTAACTGTCAAGCCTCTAACTTTCAGGACGTTGATTTTGTTTTTTCCGGATTAGATGCGAATGTAGCTACCGATATTGAGACTGAGTTTGCAAAAGCCGGTATTCCGGTAATATCCAATGCTAAAAACTACCGGGAACACCCCAAGGTTCCTCTGCTGGTACCCGAAGTAAATCCAGAACACGTTGAGTTAATAAAACATCAAACTTTCGATCCACAGAAAAAAGGATTCATCGCCACCAACCCTAATTGTGTGTGTGTACCTTTGACGATGGCATTAAAACCTCTTTCCGATGCTTTTGGTATTGATTCAGTGATCATGACGACACTGCAAGCTGTTTCAGGAGCCGGATATCCGGGGGTCTCAAGTTTAGATATTCTGGGAAATGTGATGCCTTATATAAGTGGTGAAGAAGATAAAATTGGCATTGAACCTCTTAAAATACTGGGTGAGCTGGAAGACGACCAAATCACACCGGCAACCTTCCCCGTGCAAAGTACAGCCATAAGAGTACCGGTTATTGACGGTCATCTGCTTTCGGTATCAGTAAAATTAACAAAAGATCCGGGTAGTATTGATGAAGTTCGAAATATAATTAATAATTGGGAAAACCCGCTTGAGGGTTTGAATCTTCCTACTGCTCCGGGTCAACCGTTAAAGCTGTATGACGACTTCCGCTATCCGCAGCCTCGGAAGCATGCGCTTGCGGAAGGCGGAATGCAGATCGGCATGGGTAGGCTACGCCGTGACGACGTAATGGATATAGCTTTTACGGTGTTAGGTCATAATACCATTCGTGGGGCTGCAGGTTGCGCCATTTTAAATGCAGAACTACTGGTTAATAAAAATTTTTTATAGAGAGAAAGAAAATTCTTTAGTCTCTATACTTTAATATTTTTTTACATTCTCCGCCTATTGTATTTCGTATGCCATATATTTTTTTAATAAGGTTTTACACTACTTTGAAAGGGTTTTTTCACATATTGCCTTTAAACCTAACAAAGATTTTATTCTAAATATATATTTGATATTTTTTTATAACAAAAGCATATGCCCTCAAAAACCAGTAGCCTACTGTTATATACCCTGTGTATATTCATTTTTATTTCTGGCTGTGGAAACAGCTATAATAACTCTGACCAAGATCAGAACAATGATCATTCTGATCTTGCCCCGACCGTAGAAGTTCTTCGATCAGGTTATGGGACCTTGCCACTTGAGGAGAGGCTAACAGGCCTAGTACGGGCACGCAACCAAACAGGAATTTATCCTGAAATAACCGCGCCCATCACCGAGGTTTATGTGAATAACGGGGACCAAGTTGAAAAAAATGATCCCTTGGTCAAACTTCAGGATACAGAATTTAAAGAACGTCTTAATCAGGCGCAATCCGGTTTGCGCATTGCGCAGGCACGGGAAAGAATAGCTTTAACCAGCCTAAATCATCTCGAAGTTCGGTTAAATAGGGTATCGACTTTGGCAGAGCGCCAAATGGAAAGCGCATCGAATTTAGAAGAATTACAAGCCGAAGTAGAATCAGCGAAAGCTAATCTTGAATTGGCGAAAGCTCAAAAAAGTCAAGCGGCGTCGGTGGTGGAAGAAGAAAAATCAGCTCTGAGCAATACGATTGTACGGGCTACAACAAACGGTGTCGTTGGCTTGCGGAATGCTGAAGTAGGCCAGCAGGTAAATTCATCAACCCGGCTTTTTGAAATTGGCGACATGAGTAATGTTCAAGTTCAGGTCGTGTTAACTGAAGGCATGACCGCTTATATAGAAAAAGGGCAAACGGCCAATCTCACATCATCAAGAAAGGATACGGTTATTCAAGCTTCTATTACCCGGATTTCTCCATTTTTAAATCCTGTTTCCCATACCACCCGTGCAGATATAGAAGTATCTAATGGGGACGGGATTCTCAGGCCGGGGATGTATGTTTCTGTAGATATTCTTTATGGAGAAACTCAGCAGGCAACGCTAATTCCGAATAACGCGCTTTATGACCATCCACGGGAAGGAATGCGGGGTGTTTATGTAGCCGATGCACTGGGGACAGAGTACAATATAGATGAAATGGATGAAAATGAGCGTGCTTCCATCTTTGGGCCCACAAGTGTCACTTTTGTTCCTGTTGATGTAGTGGCAAAGGGTCGCATGGTTTCGGGAGTCAATGGAATCTCAAACGATGTCTGGATAGTCTCAATGGGCCAAAATATGCTCGTCGGTGGTAATAACCAAACTCACTTCCGCATTACGGATTGGGAGCATATCCTTGACCTTCAGGATCTTCACGCAAGAGATATCTTCAAGATTATTGAAGATAAGTATAGTCAACCTATTGGCTCTGTTGGCTCAGCAGGTGGTTGATCCGACTCACCACAAACAGTTATTGCGCAGAACAATGTTTATTGATCACTGAAAACCACCTTATGTCCCTTACTTCAAAATCTGTTGCCCGCCCGATTGCCACTACCATGGTGTATCTTATCATCATTACATTGGGGATTATTGGTTTTCGTTTTTTACCGATAGATTTACTGCCTCCTATTGAATATCCAAGTCTTAGTATCCAAACCTCCTACGATAATGTGGGGCCTGAAGAGATGGAGGTTATCATTACTGATCAGATTGAAAATGCCGTCGCCGGTGTTAGCAATATCGAATCGGTAAATTCAAGAACAAGCCAGGGAAGCAGTCGGGTATCTCTCACCTTCGTTCAAGGCACTAATCTGGATGAAGCTACTAACGACGTTCGTGCCGCGCTGGATAGGGTCAGGAGAGATTTACCGGATGAGGTAGAGGCTCCGCGAATTCGAAAATTTGACCCCAATAGTAGCTCTATTGTTGTTCTTGCCGTACAGTCTAGACGTGAAATGGCTGATCTGACCAGAGTACTTGAACGGGATATGGCTAAGCGCTTTGAACAGATCAAAGGTGTCGGAGCAATTGATGTTTGGGGTGGAGTATACAAGGAAATTCATGTTGATCTGAATCGTGATCGTATGGTTTCCAGTAAGATCACCGCCAATGATGTAACCCAGGCCATCGGTCGGGAAAATATCAACCTGCCAGGTGGAAACATCAAAGAAGGCCTCGGTGATCTATACGTAAGGACCCTTGGCGAATATGTTAATGTGGACCAAATTGGTAATACTATCATTACCAGGGTGGAAGGCAATCCCATACGGATCAGAGATATAGCTGAAGTTAGCGAAGGATATGAGGATATGGGCCGTTTTGTTGAAATTAACGAACGCCCAACCATTCGTATGGGAATAAAGAAGCAAAGTGGCGCAAATACGGTCGCCGTAGCCCAGGCTATTCATGACGAAGTAGAAAGAATTAACCTGGAGCGTAATGACTTGCAGATGCAGGTCATTACCGACCAAAGCGAATTCATTCAAAACTCGATTAACAACGTAAGAAATTCTGCCGTATGGGGAGGACTGCTGGCGGTTATCGTTTTGTTCGCCTTCCTACGCAATGGCTCTACCACGTTAATTATTGCCATATCCATTCCAATCTCGGTAATCGCTACTTTCGGACTGCTCTACTTTAATGGCCTCACACTTAACCAAATGAGCTTTGGAGGCCTTGCACTCGGAATCGGCCTAATTGTAGACAATGCTATTGTGGTGCTAGAGAATATCGTCCGGCGAAGGCAACTCGGTGAGGGAAAAGAAGAGAGTGCGCTTATAGGGACGAAACAAGTAGGCGGTGCCATATTCGCCTCGACCTTGACTACATCCGTCATCTTTCTACCCGTTTTGTTTATGCAGACCATCACAGGGATGATGTTTCAAGAGCTTGCCCTTGTTATTGTGTTCGCCTTGCTTTGTTCACTCTTAGTATCCCTGACTCTGGTCCCGATGTTATCAAGCAAATTTCTTTCGGTACAGCCTGATGATCCCGACCCTGAGAAACGAAGTAGGTCTCAACGTTTTTTTCAGAGAATGGAAAGCGGTTATGCCCGAATTCTTGAGAAAGCTCTAAGAATGAAAACTGTGATTGTATTAACTACAGTAACTTTACTCGGAATATCCATTTATTTCATTCCCCTTATCCCCTTTGAGTTGGCACCTCAAACTGATGCCAATGAAATTCAGATAGAAATGAATATGGCCCAGGGAACCAATATCGCCGTAATGTACCAATATTTGATGGAACTCGACGATGTAGTGAAACGAGTTGTCCCCGAAGAGGAAATCAAACATTACAGCCGTGATGTTCGGAACGGGAGGGCCGAGGTTGAGATCACGTTGCAAGACCAGACCAACCGGGGAATATCAAGTTTTCAACTTGCTGATCATATTCGCGATAATCTAGACGGTGTTATACCAGGGGCGGATATTCGGGTATCCGCGCGTTCAGGACTTTGGATATTACGTCGAGTTTTTAGTTCCGGCGGCGATGGTGAAAGTGCCGTACAAATTCAGGTCAGAGGCTACGACTTAGATACAGCTCAAAATCTTGCTGATGATTTTACAAACCGTATTGAAAGGATCGAGGGCATTTCTGACGTTTACAGCGATGAACGCGTTGGCCGCCCGGAACAAAACCTAGCCCTTGATCGCGAAAGAATATCGAGAATCGGCCTAAGTGTTCAGGATGTAGCCAGAGCTGTTCAAACCAATGTAGGTGGTTCAAGGGCCGGAATGTACCGCATTGATGGTGATGAACATCCAATAACCGTAAGGCTTCGTCCTGAAGACAGGATGAGCATTCAAGACCTGGATAATATTTCTGTTCGCTCTTCTGGCGGTGAGGTTATCCCTGTGTCAATGCTGGTTACAGAAGAAATGGGGCGCGGGCCCACCAATATCCACAGAGTAAACGGACAGCGGGTAACTTATATATCCGCCAACCTGGAAAACGGAGTCGCTCTGGGTGATGCTGTGGAACGTATTCGTGCGGATTTATCTCAAGTGACCATGCCAGATGGTTTTTCTATTTACTTTGGCGGTGAATATGAAGAACAACAGAAAGCCCAAAAGGATTTCACTATGGCTATTTTGATGGCTATTCTTCTTATTTACATGGTAATGGCCGCACAATTTGAGCGTTTCCTCGATCCTCTTATTGTCATGTTCTCCGTTCCGCTTGCTGTTATAGGGATTGTGCCCACTTTGCTACTCACAGGGACGACACTCAACCTGCAAAGCTTTATGGGAATAGTTATGCTCATTGGTATCGTGGTCAATAACGCCATAGTTTTGGTTGATTATGTCAACCTGTTGCGGCGCGAACAAAATATGAATATTCACGATGCTTTAATAAAAGCAGGGGAACTTCGTCTGCGCCCTATTTTAATGACTACGTTAACAACTATCCTGGCTTTGCTTCCCCTTTCATTTGGTTTAGGGGCCGGAGCTGAAATACAAGCTTCGCTGGCACGAGTTGTTGTCGGTGGTCTTAGTGCTTCTACTCTGATTACGCTGGTTTTGATACCAATAGTTTACCTTTCCGTTGCTACTGCTGTAGAAAATGCAAAAAACTACATCAAAGCCTGGAAGAGCGACACCAAAGAAATATCCGCAACGCAAGGCTGACCTTTTTAGATATTGTCCTGGTATTAACCCTTCACCCCATTAAATATTAGCAATAACATCATTAAATTTTGATATGATGTTAAATTCACGATATTATTTCAACTATTTTGTTATCATTATAATTTAGCTGTAATTAGTTCGTAAAATTAATATCTGCTAATGTTTAGCTCAATTATTAGCAGCTAATGATTTGACTATTAACAGATATTTTCTGAATTATAAGTTAATCAACAACAATCAAAAAACTATTTATTAACATGTCACAACCACCCGTTGTAATTGGTATTGGGGAAGTTTTATGGGATATTTTTCCTGATTATCAACGACCGGGCGGAGCTCCGGCTAATGTGGCCTATCATGCCGGTATTTTTGGAAACCAGGGTGTGATTGCCAGCAGAGTTGGTAAAGACCGTCTTGGTGATGACCTCCGCCAATTCTTTATGGGCAAGCAAATTGATACTCAGTATTTACAAGTGTGTGACCGCTATCTCACTGGTGTAGTTAATGTTGAAATGGTTGGCGATGATGCAAAGTACCTCTTTAAATCTCCCGTAGCCTGGGATTTCTTGAAATTGCAAGATGCCTGGCTGCATCTTGCAAAAAAAGCCGATGCGGTTTGCTTTGGCACACTGGCTCAGCGGTCTCAAAAAAGCCGGCAAACCATTCATGATTTTCTTAACTCCGTACCTCCTGATTGCCTGAAGATCCTCGACCTGAACCTCCGTGAACCTTTCTACGATGATGATATAATTGAAACATCTATCCGCAAGGCTGATATACTCAAATTGAATGAAAGTGAATTTAATTTGCTAGGCAACATGTTCTCTACAGAAAACCTACAGAGATGGCTGTTTGAAAACTACAATATTAATATCATCTGCCTTACCAAAGGAAAGGAAGGCAGTGAGCTCATAACAAGAAATTCCCACTTCATCGAACCACGTTATAAAATTGATACCGGAAAAGGAGATTCTGTAGGGGTAGGCGATGCTTTTACGGCTGCTTTAACTCATCAAATACTAAGGGATAAACCACTTGATGAGGCTCTGAAAAGTGCCAACAGATATGCCGCTCATATTGCAGCCAAAACCGGGGCCATGCCTGATGTTCCCGAATTGGTCACCCAATCAGTTCTTAACGATTAATCCCCTATCCGAGCACTATAGAGCAATCTATTAATAATGCCTTCAGATAAAACCTTAAAGCAACAAAGTACAGATATGCATAACCAGGATACTTTTGACGACCGCACGAACGGTGATTGCGGTCACATGAAGAGCTATATCCTGAAACGATATAAAAAACACTATAAAAAGCACCCTTACTTTGAAACCCGTATTGAAATGTGGTTTGAAGATTTCTGGGAAAATTATGTCTCTGTTTATAATGATCTCGACGTTCGGGAAAAAGCCATAACGGCTCTTTTCGACACGATTGTTCAATCTTTCGAAGATCGCCCCTCACGATTACACAAGCTTGACCAGATACGTGAAACAAAACCTGACTGGTTTAAAAGTCATGAAATGGTGGGCGGCATGCTTTATGTAGATTTATTTGCCGGAAATCTGAAAAATCTTTATAAGATCATTCCTTACTTAAATGAACTAGGTATAAATTACCTCCACCTTATGCCCATGCTCAAGCCTCGGGAAGGACTAAACGATGGTGGATATGCTGTTCAGGATTACCGTAATGTAGACCCGCGCCTGGGTACTTTTGATGAGCTCCGGAAACTTACCCGCATGTTAAATGAAGCAGGAATTAATTTGGTTTTTGACTTTGTAATGAACCATACCGCCAAAGAGCATCGCTGGGCCCAGGCAGCGATGGCCGGCAATGAGTATTATCAGGAGTACTACATCATGTTCGATGACCGCACGATGCCCAATGCTTATGAAGAACATCTCCTTGAGGTTTTTCCCGATTTCTCGCCCGGCAACTTCAGTTATTATCCACAAATGGATAAGTGGGTTTGGACAACATTTTATGAATTTCAATGGGATTTAAATTATAGTAATCCTAATGTCTTTCATGCCATGCTCGATGAAATGATCCATCTTGCCAATACAGGCGTGGATTTCCTGAGGCTGGATGCCGTTCCCTATATATGGAAAAGATTAGGCACCCATTGCCAAAATCAGGAGGAAGCTCATATAATCACCCGTGCTTACCGGGCGCTTATGCGAATTGCTGCCCCAAGTGTACTTTTCAAAGCTGAAGCCATTGTTGGCCCTGACGAGATCGTCCGTTATCTGGGCACAGGTAAATATGAAGGTAAGGAGTGCGAAATAGCCTATAATGCCACCCTGATGAATCATTTGTGGCATGCTCTGGCCTGTAATAATACCCATCTTTTAAGAACAACGTTGTACAATTTGCCGGGAGCCCCTAAAAATACCGAGTGGGTAAATTATCTTCGCAGCCATGATGATATTGGCTGGGGAATTTCTGAAGAAAATGCTGCCGATGTAGGGCAAAATGGTCATGATACGCGGATGTTCTGTACCGATTTCTACACGGGTAGAATTCCGGGAAGTTTCTCCGAAGGTTACCCTTTCCAGCGGGATTATTGGTCGGGCGAAGCTAGGGTTTCCGGTACGCTCGCTGCTCTTGCCGGTTTACAGAAAGCGATGGTTGAAGCTGAGGAGCTCCAGATTGAAGATGCCATCAAGCGAATTTTGCTTATTCAAAATGTTGTTTTTACCTGGAAAGGCATACCGCTGCTGTATATGGGTGATGAACTGGGCCAGATGAATGACCTCTCTTATCTGGGTGACGTTACCAAAAGAGGCGATAACCGCTGGGTACACCGCCCTAAGATGAACTGGGAGAAAGCCGATCTTCGCAACACCAAAGGTACTATGGAATATAAACTTTTCCGGGGGATAAAGAAGCTCTCGGAAGCCAGGAAAGCCATACCCACCTTGAACGGCAACTCTACAGACCGGATACTGCTGATTGATCGCGATCCGGCTTTTATTTTTGAGCGTGAGCATAAAGGGCAGCGAATTTTGTTTATCTCTAATTTTGCATCCGAATCCCTTCATATCCCAAAATCTATGCTTCCCGAAGCCTGGCGTTTGCCCTATTACCGGGAATTGCTCAAAAACCGGGTATTCAATTACAGCTTTGGAGAAGTTGTTCTTGAACCTTACGGTTTTATCTGGCTTACACAAACGGACAAAAAAACATCCGACCCGGCCGAACTAACAATTATCAATATATTCGCTGAAACTACTTTTGGTGAGGAAATTTATCTACTGGGAAACCTTCCCCAGCTGGGTGGCTGGGATCCTGAAAAAGCCATTGGCCCTCTTAATGCTGACGCATACCCAAACTGGGAAACACAGCTCGCCTTGCCGGCCAATACTTATTTTGAGTTCCAATGGATAAAAAAACGTGACGGCAACATCGTCGAATGGTCTCCCGATAAGTACTGGATGAAGAGCGGTGATGAGATATCATACCTCTAATGGGGGTTGTTTCTCTTTTGCGCAAATCAAGTTTTCGGCGATTTTTGAAGACGAAAGCACCCCGGGCAGTCCGGCTCCGGGATGTGTTCCGGCTCCTACAAAATAAAGATTATCGAAATCCTCGGAACGGTTATGTGGCCGAAACCAGGCTGATTGCGTAAGCATCGGCTGAACCGAAAACGCCGAACCCATATAGCTGTTCAGCGTATCCTGAAAATACAGAGGATCAATGTAATGCTCGGCAATCATATTTTCCTGTAGGTCCGGTAGATAATTATCCTCAAGGAATTGTATAATGGCATCGCGATAAGGTTTGGCGGCCGCCTTCCAGTCAACTCCTGAACCAAGGTGTGGCACCGGAGAAAGCACGTAAAAAGACTCACAACCATCAGGAGCTATACTGGGGTCGCTGATGGTTGGCATGTGCAGGTATAATGAAAAATCCTCAGCGAGTTGCTTCTTGTTAAAAATATCATTGAGCAGCTCTTTATATCGACTGCCCAAAATGATGTTATGATGTTTAAGTTTTGTATCGGTGTACCGACGTTTTGTGCCAAAATAGATTACAAAAAGCGACATGCTGTATTTCATGTTCTCAAGCCTCTTATCTGTATTTTTCTTTCGGAACTTTGGTCTAATCAAGTTTCTGTAGATAAAGGGTACATCAGCATTGGAAATTATATTATCGGCATAATGGACCGTACCGTCTGTCAATCTGATACCTTTAACAACTTTCTTCTGAGCCAGGATTTCTTGAACCTCTGCATTCAAGTGAATTTTACCACCTTGTTCTTCAATCAGCTTTACCAACCCTTCAATAATTGCCCCGGTGCCGCCCACAGCATAATGAACTCCCCATTCGCGTTCCAGGTAATGGATCATGGCATAAATGGAAGTCGTATCAAACGGGTTTCCGCCCACGAGTAAAGGGTGAAAAGAAAAGACCTGACGTAAAAAATCATCCTTCACAAATTGTGAGACGTAACGGTAAACACTTTTATAGGATTGCAGCTTTATAAGGTCCGGGGCCACTTTAATCATATCCCAAACAGAAAGGAAAGGTTTATCAGCCAGATCAACAAAACCTTTTTCAAATATAGCTTTGGTGGTCTTGATGAACCTGTGATAGCCTTCGACATCATGCGGATTCCATTTTTCTATTTCGCGGCTGATGAAATCATTATCAGCGTTATAATCGAAGGATCTGCCATCAGGATCAAAAATGCGGTAAAAAGGGTTGCAGGGAATGAACTTGATGTAATCTTTCCGGTTTTTACCAGCCAACTCAAAAATATCATCAAACATGAACGGAGCGGTAATTACGGTGGGGCCACTATCAAATCTGAAACCATTCCTCTCGAAAACGTAGGCTCTTCCTCCGGGCTTATCAAGCTTCTCAAATATTTCAACCTGATGACCGCGTGCAGCCAGACGTGCTGCAGCACCAAGACCACCAAACCCGCTTCCGATGACGATGTTCTTTTTCATAGGTTTCTTTAATTATAGAGGGATTAAACTTCTCCCCACCCTCTGACGACGTAAATAATATGCGCACACCAAAAAAAAAGCAGGATGGTGGGCACCATCCTGCTTGTAGCCTCCTGGCCGACTTAACCCCTAAGAAAGTCGCCCCGAAGCTTCAATTCTTTTATAGCCAGTGAGTTCATTAAACTTTTACTTAACTTAATAAAAAAAACAGAAACTATAACAGTCTTCTTTAATTTTTTTATAGGCTACTTTGCTTAATGAACAGCATTAGATTTCTGACCCTTCCATATATTCATTCGGTGATAATCCTGCTATGATTAATGCTCCGCCCCCGAGAGCAAAGTCTTTAAAAAAGTTATTCATGGCCATTTGCATTGTTGCTTCATCGAACATGCCTGGGATATGTAATAAAATAACAAATAAGAACATTAAAGCGGCTATTAAATACCCGCCTGTTTTAGTGTATTGGTTAACCACAATTGCGGAGCCGCCAACTACCAACGCAACTCCGGTAATGTAAACCCAGAATGCAGGGCCAGGCATAAAGTCTGGCACAACTCCCGTCAAGTCCGGATTATTTATAAAGTGCAAAAGACCAAAAAGTACAAAGGGTATACCAAAAACAATTCTTCCAAGGGTTAGAACTCGTGTGTCCATAAGATACTCCGTTATTAGAACATATATAGTTTAACACAAACCAATGCCAAGTAAAAATAGTTGCATCACTGCCACTTGCATTTCTAGCAGCCCCTAATTTTGTGCCTGCTTCACAAATCCACTATACCCATTTCTTTGTATCCTTTTCAGTGCACGCTCAGCACGTTCGGTATTTCGATAAGAGCCGTAAAACACACGATACACCCATTTATCGTTAACTCGACCCCGCTCTACCCGGGATCCCCTTATTTCTTTTGAAAACTTCCGCGCATCGTCTCGATTGTCAAATGATGAAATCTGTACCGTAAAAATCTCACGGCTGATGCCTCTTCTGCTTACACGCTCTTCACTGTCAACCAAAATAAGTCTGACAGGAACCACACCCGACTCCACCATATCAATGCTTTCAGCAGCTTTCCTGGAAAGATCTATTATCCGATTATCGGCATAAGGGCCACGGTCATTAATCCGAACCATCACGGACTTTCCATTTCTCATATTTTCAACCCTTACCCTGGTATCAAAAGGCAATGTTCTATGAGCTGCGGTAAGTTCACCCTGATCGTATGTTTCCCCGTTTGCCGTAAGTTTGCCATGAAATCCTGGGCCGTACCAACTGGCTTCTCCACGCTCCAGTGTCATCCCGCGGTGTGTGGCACATGCCGTCATCATCAGGGCAAATAGCAAAATTGGTATTATTCTCATGAAGTAAGCCATTATATTTAGTTGATGTAAAAAGTCGGAGCTCCCGGACCGACAGGCATCCCCAGGCCGAAGACCCAAAGGTAAAACAAGATAACCCAACCAAGAAAAAATAACATACTATATGGCAACATCATGCTAATTACCGTTCCAATACCCAGGTTCTTATCATAACGGTTGGCAAAAGCAAGGATCAACCCGAAGTAGCTCATCATTGGGGTGATGATGTTGGTTACTGAATCACCAATTCTGTAGGCGGCCTGTATCACCTCAGGGCTATAGCCTATAAGCATGAGCATAGGTACAAATATTGGAGCCGTCACCGCCCATTGCGCTGAGGCTGAGCCTAGCATCAGATTTATAAAACCGGATACTGTAATGAACCCTATAAATATAAGCGGGCCCGTAAGTCCGATGTTGGTCAGGAATTCCGCACCCGTAACGGCCACAAGTTGACCAAGGTTTGTCCAGCCGAAAAAGGCCACGAACTGAGCAGCAAAAAACACGATCACAATATAAAGGCCAAGTGTAGACATCGCGTTTGACATCCCTTCGATCACATCCCGGTCATTTTTCATCGTGCCGGCTACCTTTCCGAAAACAAACCCGGGTATCAAAAATGCGACAAAGATCAGTGTTACGATACCATTTAAAAAAGGTGAATTAAGGATCTCTCCTGTCTCAGGATTTCTTAAAACACCACCTTCTGGAACAATAGTCGTAGCGAGTATACCGGCGAGTATCAAAATACTCACGCCCGTCCATTTCAAGCCACGCACTTCATCTTTGGTCAGGGGAGAGAGTGATGATGCATCGTCTCCCAAATCTTCCATTGCCATAGAGGGGTCATACTTCCCAAGCTTAGGCTCTACAATCTTAAGGGTTACCCAGGTACCGATGGCCGTAATTACAAAGGTGCTCAGAAACATAAAGTAATAGTTAACCGCAGCGTGAACGGAGTAACCCGGATCAATAAGCTGAGCGGCTTCTTCGGTGAGCCCGGCCAGCAAAGGGTCTATGGTCCCAAGTAAAATATTGGCACTATACCCACCCGACACTCCGGCAAATGCTGCGGCCAATCCTGCAAGTGGGTGTCTGCCTAAGGATAGAAAAATAACGGCTGCAAGTGGCACCAAAACTACATAACCCAACTCGGATGCCGTATTCGATACAATTCCGCTAAATACAATCGCTATGGTAACCAAATTCTTAGGCTCCATCACAAAAGCAAAAGGTCGTTTGAAGCTATTGACTATTTTCCCGGAAAAGCTCAATGAATGCGTATCCCTGGCTATGTGCGGCTTGACAGCACTTGCCTTTATAACCAGACCGCGAATACTGGCGCTTATTAAACCCGAACGCTCAGCCACACCAACCCCCAGAAGTGCTACGAGGACGGTACCCAGCGGGGCAAACGAGGTAAAGTTGACCACAAGGTTCTCCACGATCATTCGGAGCCCCTCACCGTTAAGAAGGCTGACCGCTTCGATCATACCATCAGGTGACCTTCCCGAGACACCTTCCGGGCGCGGATCAACCACCGACCAGTTGAGCCATTCGGCCAGGCCGCTAACCAGTATGACACCCAGGGCAAATAGCGCAAATAATGTTACAGGATGGGGTAGGAGATTGCCCAGCCATTCAACACTATCCAGAAATCGGGTGAACCAATCTCTTTTATGTGAATCTTGGTTACCGGGGGATTTTCCCTTATTCTCTTCTTTCATAAATTTTTTGCAGCCAATCCTCAGGTTATCTGAAATCAAGTTATGAATGTATAGCTGCGGATTATGCAGTTTATATAAATACCGATTAATGTAAAATTATTTTGTGCCATTAACACATCTTTATAGCTCCGCTATCTATTTACGCATTGATGGTTAGAATAAGCTTTCTTTTTTCTTTCCATCAACACACTTACATTGTAAAAAGCTGAGTTACATAATCAATTTTAAAAAATGGAAGAAGTTACTAATAGGGATCGTATTCGCTGCTTGGTTATCGTAACCTGGTTTTTAGTTTCATTATTGCTTTCCACCCTGGTTTTGATTCCTGTTCTAATTTTAACTCTGGGCAAAGCAAAGAATTTCTTGGTAAAATATATTGGTTTGTTTGTCGGGCGTACAGGGCTAATGCTGGCCGGCATAAAGCTGAACATCCATTATATTGGTTCAAGACCTGAAAAACCGGTTATCTATATATTTAACCACAATTCCACATTAGATCTTTTTATCTTGCTGGCTCTGGGACTCAATAATGTACGATTTGTCGCCAAGCAAGAATTTCAGTTAAATCCTTTTTTTTTCATCCTGGGTAATTTAACGGGCCAAATTTTCATCCCCAGGGGCAAATCCCAGCGTTCTGTCCAGATACTGAAAAAATCCCGCGAACGAATTAAAAAACAAAATCTATCTATAGTTATGGGCCCTGAAGGTTCAAGAAAGCATACAGGCGTAATAGGGCCTTTCAAAAAAGGAGCCTTTTATCAGGCGCTGGACCTGGGCTATCCGATTGTACCTATATTTATCGATAATGCCGTGGAACTTTGCCATGGGCAGTCACTGATCACAAAAAAGGGCGCCGTCAATGCCTACATCCATCCCAAAATTGAAACTTCGTCCTGGAAACAGGAAAACATAGGCTGCCATATCCAGGAAATAAGAAGCCAGTATCTAAAGTGGGCCAAAGTGCTTGAAGATGCTTAGCAACGTTACTAAAAAAACAGCAATATTTTAATAAGTTAAGCTGCCAAATTACGATGCTGCCATCCAATGCAACTGTTAAGTAACATATTTAACAGTCGCAATTTAAATAACTAAATGCTAAAGGTACACGGTGTGCCAAGCGTTGAGGTTATTGCCCCGGGCGCTGCCTTCTATCATATAAGGCTGTTTATGGGTCATTAACTGATTAGCCCCCATTCACTGCCCTGAACTTCAATGCGATGGTATGCCAGGCGATCCCCAAGCCAAGCAATAAAAGGCCACTGATCCAGATTTTGGGATCGATCCAAAAAGCCAGGAACAGGCATCCAAACAAACCCATTGCCGGCATCCAACGGGGATAAAGCCTTAGTTCAGCGGGCATAAAAAAAGCTGCTAAATTGGTAATTGCATAATAAATCAAAACAGTGAAAGCGCTGAAAGACCATGTAAACACTACATCACCGCTTAAAACCAATAGCCCAATTACCAGGCCTGTAACCCATACGGCATTAGTTGGGCTTTGGCTTTGCCTATTTACTCCGGCTAATACGCCGGGGAGGTCTCTGTTCCGTGCCATACTAAGCATAACACGCGATAAGCCAAGGATAAGATTAAGCAACACCCCAAGCATGGCAGTAATTGCAGTTATTGTTATAACCGGACCGATTACGGGAACAGATAATGTTTGTGCGACGGCCATGAGTGGAGCGGTTTCACCATTTACAGTTTGGCCAAACGCATCAGCACCCATAATCTGAAGTGCTGTCAAAGCAATGGTCAGATAGAGAATGACAATAAAAACCATTGCAAAAATAATCGCCTTAGGAATAGTTTTACCAGGATTGGATACCTCTTCTCCAAGGGTAGCTATGCGCCCGTAACCGGTGTAAGCAACAAACATCAAAGCCGAAGCATATAGAATGGCTGATCCTGACGTATCGGTAAAAGCATCTAATATCGGCTGTGTTGGCAAACCATTTGTAAAAAACCCAACCAATACAAGAGCTGTAAGGCCGAAAAGGGTGAAGGCAACGATGACTTTATTGGCAAAATTGCTTCGTCTGATTCCGCCTGAGACAAGCATAGTCATAAGGAGAAGCAGCAACAGGCCCAATCCCACAAGTTTCCATGAATCAGCATCAAGGCCGAATGCGTAAAATAAATAACCCACACAACCCAATACGGCCGTAGCCGCCGATGCA
This sequence comes from Balneolales bacterium, assembly GCA_040878115.1. Taxonomy (GTDB): domain Bacteria; phylum Bacteroidota; class Rhodothermia; order Balneolales; family Natronogracilivirgulaceae; genus JBBDMU01. The sequence continues at coordinate 1,122 of JBBDMV010000099.1, read as the reverse complement.
GATTTGGCTATTAAAAACATCCAACCTGCTGAAAATCCAAAATATGATCCTAAAAAACGGTAGCCATAGGCATAGGTACCTCCGCTGATTGGATGTGCCGCGGCAAGCTGGGCGCTGCTCAAACCGTTAAAAATAGCTAGAATAGCTGCAATGACAACCGCAATGATGACACCATTTCCCGCAACTTGTGTAGCAATAGCAATACTGACAAAAATACCGGTCCCGATGATGGAACCCAATCCCATTAGGATAGCTCCGGGAGTTTTTATTACACGATTAAGCTCAGTATTTTGACTTTCCAAAAGGTTATTATCAGGCACTTATTTAAGTTTTAGTTTATCATCTTTTTTTTAGGTATCAAGTTCAGGCTTTTCATCATGAATTCGTCTCCATCTACTAAAAAAACATCAACTGTATATTAATTCTCCCCGTTTTTTTGCAGGTAATCGATCACTCATGATCTGCTTTTTGGATTTTCGCTACTCTTGTCGAATGACCATTTGCCTCCACCTTTGATCAGTAGAAAAATACTCCCCAGCAACATGGCGTAGTCGGTACGGGCGGCGTGCACCATCTCCCAAAAGCCATCCTCCAGGCCCGTAGGGATTTTTGTAGTTGCAATAGCTGTAAGCATGATGATGATGAGGGGTATTGCCGCAATGCGCGTATACCAGCCGAGCAAGATCAGCAGTCCGCAAACTATTTCAAATCCACCGACAAAGTAACCCAGAAAATCAAACATCGGCAAGCCAATGCTTTCGAAACGCCCGGAGCCTCTTGCTTCGGGAAACAGGTACTTCTGGATACCTTCTGAAAGAAAAACGGCACCCACCATCAGGCGGATGATAAGGGTAGTTTTGGATGAATCGGTATCAACTAATTGTTTAAACATTTTTTTATGTATAGGAGTAATAAGGTTTTCAAACAAGTGAATTCCGAAAGCAGATATCTCCTCAACATCATAGAAATACCCGGTCTTCAATTGTCAGTTATAAAAACTAGAACATTTTAATTAACAAACAAACTGTCGGAAAAGCCATATCACATATTACACAATCAATGATATATCTGTAACATTCCCCTGGCGACTTTGTTCAGGTGTGGTGCCAACCTTGGTTTTAA
>JBBDMV010000098.1:0-20446 GCA_040878115.1 Balneolales bacterium | reverse complement strand
GGAATTGGTAGACGCGCACGACTCAAAATCGTGTTCCCTCGGGAGTGTCGGTTCGACTCCGACCGCCGGTACAGGCTAATTGCGATTGTTTATTGTTTTTCAATTACTTACATTAATTGTCAATGATGGCAGTCGCAATATTAGTCGCACTTTTATGGCCCAAAGACCAACTATTCCAGAATGCAAAATTCACCATAAAGCACCCGAAAACCGGAAAGGAATATAATTTCTTCATGACCGGGACCTCCGAAATGCCTACTGAAGTCTTCGAAGAGATCTTTCAGAACGATAAATTTAAAGCCGATCAAATATTCCAGAGCATATAGCTCACCCCCTCTATGCCCTTCGAAGATGCAGCGGCCTATCAGGAGTTTGAAAAAATAGTTGAAGCCCTCGCCCAGGCAATGGATGAAGCCAACGGATAGAAAATGCGACCAACTGCGACTAAATAATATTTAAACTTGCGAGCAGGCTAAACCTGAAACTCCACCCCAAAAACAACGTATTCAGCATCGTCCATACACCACCCCTAAATTTTTAATTACCCCACCATCACTCCGGTTTCATCGAACCAATCTTCTCCCATTCAGGATTAGGCGTTAAAACAATCGCCAGATATAATCCCTCATCCGTTTCTGACATACTCACATCTCCCCTTCTCAATTCCGCAGAAATTTGTTCAGGCGTCAGCTTATATATGCCGCTTGCAGACGCGTCTATAACCAAACCCAACCACCAAATAAAATATTACCAATAACCCATCCGCTGGTTTTACGAGTTAATGTTAATTCATAGGGTTCATAACCATCAAGTTTAATACCCACCATCTGCGTATCCTTCCGCTTCAAAGCCAAGATCACTGGGGTATTTCCCATACTCTGGCCATTAACAGTAGACTGGGATTGCTGCTAATACCTACCTACTGTGTCGTGCCCTGCATTATCGTTCCACAAGCTTAAAGAGAAACGAGTAAACTTAAAAACATAACCTTTTTCATAGCACTCCTTTTTAAAATCACAAATGAGGATTAATTAAACCGATACACCCTTACCTATATAACAATACACTCGTTAAAAGAATAATAAAACACTAATAAGATTAACAGTCAAGCACTTACAGAGACAAGAGGAATATAACAAAAATTATAACCGATACACCCTGACACCCAACCGATACAACTGTATGGGTTTCAGGCATGGTCTTGTTGCCAGGGATTTCTAAGATCATAGATGAACCCTTCGGCTGCCATTTTTCATTTTTCGAACATACAAACCTTTAGGAAATGAGGTCAGCCTGGCTTGAAGGAAAATTTTCGTTTAAATAAGATATAGCAGACTTTTTTGGCTCGCTCACTAAAGGTGCGGAAAACAGGCTGAATAAAAATATTATGACAAATACTGAATTTTTCACACAGTCAAAGTAAACTTTTATAAGGCTAACAACAATCTGAAAAAAACGTCTCCTGCATATGCTGCTGACTTCACTATTTTACAATGCAAGCTAACAAAATATTCTTTATTGCATTATCCAAGATATTGGGAACAAAATGGAAATAAGCACTGCCCCCATATCCCATAATGAAATGTAAAGGCTTGCTTGCAGGGTTGGTCAGCCAGGTTAAAAAATTTCCCTGCAACATTTACAAGATATACAAGATTATGAACACAGGCTATGTATCGTGTCCACCAGTTGATTTCCTTCAATAGGTTTTTCAAGGAGAGGGGAGCCGGCGAATTGGGGGGATAAATTTACATGCTCATACCCCGTTACGAAAACAAATGGGATCTTTAAGTCAGATAATTTAACTGCAATTTCTTCACTGGTTTCCTCTCCGAGATTTATATCCAGTACGGCAGCGTCGAAGCCCTCTTCTGCAATATGATGTAATGCTTCTTTGACGCTCACGGCCGGGGCTGTCACGGCAAAACCAGCATCTTTAAGTGTGGATTGAATATATAACCCTACTAAGAATTCATCCTCAACGATAAGAATACTTTTATCGGGCACTATGTAATAACTCCTTTCTTAAATTTGCATATTTTTTGGGGGGCAGCGGAAGCGTAATTTCACACTGTAATCCTGATGGGTCAAAATCCAGGTTTGTTTCCCCGCCTACACTTTTAAGGCTTTGCTCAATTAGGGTCATTCCGAAACCTGCTGTATCAAGTGCTTCCACTTCGGCTCCACCTTTTTCGATCCATGTTATTTTTATTTCGGGGTTCTGCTTGTCTTTTTTGATCTTCCAATTTACTTGCAGCCGGCCTTCGGGAGTTGCAAGTGAACCGTACTTGAGGGCGTTAGTGCCAAGCTCATGAACAACAAGGGACAGGTGTAATGCTTCTTTTGAGGAAAGAAAAACTTTGGGTCCCCTAAATGTGATGCGATCACTAGTTACTTTAAAAGGCAATTGTTTGTTAAAAATTTCGTCCAGATAAGCACCCTCCCAGCTTGATTTTGTAAGCAGGGTATGTGAACGGGATAGTGCATGAAGCCGTCCGTTGAAGCTGTCAATAAAATCAGACGGATTATTTGCCTGCTTTAAAGTCTGGGCGGCAATGGCCTGAATTGTCGCAAGGGTATTTTTGACCCTGTGATTAAGCTCATCGATCAGCAGATTTTGTGTATCTTCAGCTTGTTTACGTTCTGTGATATCGCGGGTTGTGCCGGTGATTTTCTCAACTTTACCGTTTGCATTGAGCACGGGTACAAAAATGTAGTCATAGATTCGGGGACCCAATTTAGCATGCGGGAAAGAAACCTCGCCGCGCACCGGCACCTTGTCAGTAATTACATGATCTATCTCGCGCTGGTGCATCTCTGCGTGCCAGGGTTCATAACCAACTTCCAGCATATTCTTACCAATTGATTCCTCGAGTGTCCGGCCCCACATTTTCAGCAACGCATCGTTCACGTATGTGAAACGATAGTTGAGATCAAATACAAATACCAAATCAGGCATATTAGAGAAAATGGATTCGTACATTCGCTTCTGCTGCTCAGATTCAGCGGCCATCTTAGCAATAGCAATTTCCGCTTCTTTTTGTTGGGTAACGTCACGTGCCGTTTTTGATGCACCAATTATGTGCCCCCGCAAGTTTTTCACGGGCGATATAGTTAAGGAAACGTCTATCATAGTTCCATCTTTTCGTCTGCGAACGGTTTCGTAATGATCAACCTTTTTCCCATTTCTGAGCTGTTCAAGAATTACAATTTCTTCATTTTGCCGGTCTGGAGGTATAATCATGGTAACAGGTTGGCCTATTGCTTCTTTTTCAGTATAGCCGAACAACCGTTCTGCACTCTTGTTCCAGCTGGTTATTATGCCGTCAAGATTTTTGCTAATTATAGCATCATCAGAAGAGTCTACAATCGCAGCAAGCAGGCCGCGCACCTCCATGTGCTGCTTGATTTCAGTAATATCTCGGGTGAAGCAACGGGTATAAATAAACGTACCGTTTTTTTTATAGACATTTGAATTTAGAAGCATATGGCGTACAGAGCCATCACCATGTATCATTTGTACCAAGTGATCATTCAGGATTTTACCACTGCTCAAACTTTTTAAAACATCTTCAATCTCCGATGCCTCAACGTAAAATTCTGCGATGTTATGGCCAACATACTCTTTCCGCTCATATCCCAGCATTTGCAACTCAGCGGAATTAGCCCATAATATAATACCGTCAGGACCGACCCCATGCATAGCGACGGGCGCATTTTTCAGAAAGTCATCCAGTTCCTCATTTTCCTGCTGTTGTTTTATCCCCGCACTTTGTTCGGTGATGTCATATGACACTCCACCCATCTTCATCGGTATCCCACTGGCTTCAAACCCAAGCTTACCAATCATCTGAACCTTTCTCGTCTTGCCTTTAGGGCCTATAATACGAAATTTAATGTTACATTCATTTTGGGCTTTATCTAATGCGGCCTGTATTTTTAGTTTATCTTCAGGATGAATTGAATCTTTAAGATTACTGTAACTAAAATCATCCTGGGGAATGCGGCCGAAATGAGATTTGAATACATCAGATGCAGTTAATATTCCGGTATTCAGGTTTAATTCCCAGGCGCCGACATTACCGGCTTGCATTGTGGACTGGAATTGCTCACTACTTAATTCTTGTTTAGAACTCATCGAAGTTGTGCGGGTTTTCAAATTCATAAAAATCTAATGATAATCTTGATAAAGAATAAACAGATAATCCATTCCAGGCTAAAAAAGGGTTAGGGCAAGGTTATTTGAACGTAGATAATCTCTAATATGTTGTTTTTGTTGAAAATTATATCCATAAACCTTCTCTTGTCCAACAGCGCTAAATATAGCATGTATGAAGCTTTTTTATACCCGTGAATTGGCAGGAAGGTATTTCATTCCCCACATTCACTAGAATAAGGTACAGAAAAGAGGTGAAAATAATCTTATGTATTATACCTCCTAAACACTGGCCAGCTTTAATATTACAATAGTTCACTTGATTCAATGAATGGGTAGCATTTGCCGTTAGCCAGATATAGTTTCCAATCTCCATAATTCGTCAGGCAATTATATAACGATCATTTAATGTCAATGCTGAAGTTGATTTCCAGCACTTTCAATAAGCAGGAAACTTAATTATATAAGTAGTGCCGTTTCCCGTTTCTGAGGTAACAATGCCTTTTATTTGTTTAGTAAGACCGTGAATCAGCATAAGCCCCAACTGTGAACTTTTTATCTTGGAGGGAAGCCCTATGCCATTATCGCTGACAACCAGAGTATATGTATCTTTCGTATGGTTCAGGGTAATTAAAATCTTGCCGGATTCCCGTCCTATAAAAGCGTGTTTATAAGCGTTTGATATTAGTTCATGAATAATTAGCGCACAGGGAACGGCGGTACTGATCCCAAGATTAACAGGATCGTACCTTACCTCTGTTTTTATACGTAAACCCGAGGTTTCATAATTTGCCGATATATGTTGCAATAATTTCTTGATATAAGCTCCAAAATCAACTCTGGAAAAATCCTCTTGTTGATACAACATTTCATGGATCATACCCATAGATTGAACCCTTCCTTCACTTTCGGCAAGAACATTTTTCATTTCTTCATCTTTAGCAGATTGTGCCTGTAGTTTCAGCAGGCTGGATACGGTAGCAAAATTATTTTTAACCCGGTGATGAATTTCATTCAATAAGAATTCTTTTTCCTGTAAGGAAGCTTCTATTTCCGACTGCTTTTGCTGCAGCTCCTGGTGGGCCGATTTCCTGATTTGGATATTCCTGACCAACAGCCCGGCGATGAGGATAGCAAGTCCAAAGCCGCCAAACATGACATTTTGCCATAGCTCCTGCTGGACCATCTCAGCCTCCTGCAGGGCCGCCTCCTGATTTAATCGCCTTATTTCTCTGTTCTGCTGTGACACGTCATGTTGGATTTGCCTTTGGGTAAGCTGGGCCTCCCGCTCGCTGTCGAGCAGCTGGTTATGCAGGCTATGATAGCGCCGGTGATTCAGCAGGGCTTGCCCGGGGTTGCCTTGATCTTCATAAATGCCGGACAGCAACCCGTAACCGTCCATTACAAGGGAGTTCTCTTCAACAGACTCCGCCAATTCCATGCCCCGGCGCGCCTGCCCCAAAGCTTCACCGGGCTTGCCCCACTGGCGGTACAGCGCTGCCAGGCAAAGGCGGCCCTCGCTTTGTTCCGCAACATCTCCGTGTTCACCGAAATAGCGAATCGACCGGGTTAGCAGGGTTTCAGCCCTTTCGTATTCAGGCAGCTCCGCATAGGTGTTCCCCGCGTTCATCACAGCTTCCATTTTTACTCTCTCCAGGTCCTCACCGCTGCCTCCCAGGGCTTGGACCTGATCAAAATACTCCAAAGCCCTGCTGTAATTCTCCGAATGGTAATGGGCCAGGCCCAGGCCTGAAAGTGTCTCTGCTTTCGTTAAATTATAACCCGTATCGCCCAACAAATCCAAAGTTTGCTCAAAATAACCACGCGCATCGCTATATTCCTCTTGCTGGATACGGACCATGCCGATTTTGTTTAACGCCCTGCCTATGCGGATATCCCTGTGCAGGCGCCGCTCCACGCCCAGCGCCGATTGGTACTCTTCAAGAGCTTGCGGGTAATCCATCAACCTTTCATACAGTTCGCCGAGAGATAAGTAACCCTCGGCCAGCCCTTCATCATAACCAAGCCATTCAGCTATATTCAGCGCCTGAAAAGCGGCATACGCCGATTTTTCAGGATTACTATTTTTCTCTTCGCCGCTAATCGCTAAAAGGCCGTCTACGCCATCCGAAGAATTCGGGACGAACCAAAACTCCCCTGTCCTGCGGTCATACACATAGGATTCGGTGATATCATCATCTGTAACACCATAACCTGGCAAGGCTGTAACAAATGGCACCGAAAGAAAAATTGATAAAATCATTGCAATTTGCAAATGCCGGTCTCTCATAATAAATTATCCATTTGTAAATCCTTTCGGTTAACAAATGGATTTTTAAATTGATGTAAATTATTTAAATTTAACGAATACTAAATTAATTAAATTATAAACTTTGCCATGTATTACTTTTTCGGGGGTTTAAGTCTGCGTCTATGGTTCCGGTTATTGTATTTTTCTTGATCATATGGATCGATGAGCCATCATTAAGAAAATGGAGTTAATTGAGCTTCAGGCTAATAGCTTCTTTAGCATTTTTAACGGATCTTTTTTAAATAAGTATTATGCCAGTCCTGATTGGTTGCCGATAAATATTCCGACTCATTCCACAATTCGTTTACCCCCGGATTATTAGCGTCAGGTTCAAATATAAATAGTTCATCTCCGGGTTTACTGATAGTTTTGAATCCACAGGTGCGTAACATGGCTTCGATGCAGCTCTTGTTGGCAAACCACCAGTTGGTGGGATCCTGATTGAATTTTTTCTCTATAAACGCCATTTTAGGCCAGCCACTTTCCAGCATCTGCTTTCGGTCGTGGATTTTATAATCGTCATTGGTATCCACTGCTTCGCCACCGGGCATAGAAAGTGTCTGGAATACCAATATTCCCTTGGTTCTTTTACTAATAATATCCAATGCCAGCAAGGGATAACGCAAATGGTAAAATACCCCAAGGAACAAAACGATATCGTATTGCTTTTCGTCCCGGACCAGGTCGTATACCTGCTGGTGTTTTAGGGTGATATCTCCGGTAAGCTCATGTTGATTAATTACCCACTGCGCTTGCTTAAGATAATTAGTATCAAAATCTATGGCTGTAACCTGCGCTCCTCTTTCGGCAAGTTTCAGTGAATAATAACCGGCATTACACCCTATATCAAGAACGGTTTTTCCCGAGAGGTTTTTAGGGATTTCAGATTTCATCTTATCCCAAATGAAGCCGGGGAAATCCCCCAGAAAATGGTCCGGTGCCGTCTGACTACCATCCGGTAAATGAATATTATGAAACCAGGGGCCTAAATCTTTTATCTGCTTAGTGATATCTGAATTATCTGCCAGGAACATTACAGCTTATATGTTAAAATGTTAATGATGCAGCTGATTACTCATGTTTTTACAGGATGACAAAACCTGCCAACCAGCTTGTTTATTGATCAAACGGTAATATCTTCAAACTGCTGTACATATCGTATAAGCTGTCTGGCCCTTTCGCGGGAAGTATGCTCCTTCAGGACCCTATCCCGTGCACGCAACCCAATCGTCTCTCTTTCCTTATCAGAATATTTGTTTAGGTATTGCTGCACATCTTTTGTTGATTCCGCGATTAAAATCTCCTGGTCCGGCTCAAAAAAGGTTTCCAGGCCTGCCCAATAGTCGGAAATAATCGGGGTTGCACAGGCTGCCGCTTCAAACAGCCGCACACTGGGGCTATATCCGGCTTCTATCATAGCATCGCGGGTTACGTTCAGTGTGAACCGTTGGCTGTTATAGAACCCACAATGCCTTTTGGGAGATAGGTGCTCTATGCGTTCCACATTGACTGGCCAGGCAATTTCGGGTGGATATTGAGGGCCTCCCACAACAAAGGAATCTTCCGGACGCCGTTTCGCTGTTTCCAATAACAGCTTGTCCAGTGTGGGTTGCCGGTCGGGACTATAGGTCCCCAGGTACCCGATCTGCCATTGCTTAGAACGGTTTTCAGGATAGTAAAGATCAGGATCAACAGAGCAATACAGCGGCCTGGCCAATGGTGCTTTATAATCATTCACCAACGTGTTGAGAATTTCGCCTCCGCTGAATGACAAGTACATGTTGAATTTGGGTATCAATTCAGGATGGATATATTCATAGTCCTGCTGGCCGAGCTTGGCAAGAGTGATAGGCGTATCAATATCATAAAAAGCGGTAATTCCCTGTGCATGACTGGTGACCCAATCCCCTATGGATACTCCTTCCTTTAGGTATGACCCTACCATTACCATATCAGCATCTTTTATAAGATCAGGATAAGTATTCTTAAGTTCCCCCAAAGTCTTATACAGGAATAACTGACAATACGGGTATGAATTAAGATCTCTGTTAGCCGCATACCACTCCGCATCCCGTTCCAGAAAAGTTACCTGATGGCCTTCCTGAAAAAGCCCTTTTACCAGGCTCCGATAGGTGGTGGCATGGCCATTTCCCCAGGATGAGCTTAATGACAGCCCTATTATTACGATATTCAAGGAATCAGTTTTCATACATTTAGGATATTTGAGGTTTCAGAAGTTCTTGCAAATGCCTGTACAACTTTACCGGCCCGGTTTTGATAAGTATGCTCAGATAGAGTTCTTTTTAATGCGGCCCGTCCGATAACGGCCGCTCTTTGGGGTGTCAGTTCATCCAGCAGCTGAGCTACCTCGTGTCCGCCATGAGCTACCAGTACTTCTTTGCCGGGTTCCAAAAATAACTCTATACCCTCCCAGGCATCGGTGATCATGCATGCCCCGGCCCCTGCCGCCTCAAATATCCGGGTAGCCGGCGAGAAGCCCATTTCAGCCATACTGTTCCGGTTGATGTTAAGCACTACACCGGGAGAAGAATTGAATGCATTATGATCTTTGGTATAGACATGACCAAGATTGCGTATATTACCCGTCATCTCTTTGGTTTCCCATCCGTTGCCCCCAAGCAAAAACTTTTTCTCCGGCAGCGATTTGGCAACGGAAAAGAAATAAGCATCCATCCGCTCTTCCCTATCGGGCAGACGGTTGCCCAGAAAAGCAAGGTCACACATAAATTGTTTATTTATAGGGGCTGTATAATGCGTTTCAGGGTCCAGTGCATTGTTTACAGGTACGCACCGGCGGGCACCCCAGGCCGTATAAGCATCAATTACCGGCTGTCCGCCGCCGTACGTTAAAATGAGATCATAATCAGGGATTAGGTCTTTTAAGGTATCATCAGGGTTATTGGCCATACTTTCCAGGGTAGCGGGGGCATCCACATCCCAAAAGATGACCTGCTGGCCCGGCCGGCGGTTATTTAAAACCTCTTCTTCCAGCAGTGAATCAAATACGCCCACTCCGCTGGCTTTTATAATAATATCATACTTACGCGTTTGTTTCAGCTGCTTTTTTACATCTTCTTCGGTAGGCTGATAAATTATCACTTCGGCCCAATCAGGATCATTAATATCCCTGTGCTGCTGACGATCAAAGGCGTCAGGCTCAAAAAAAGTGATATGGTGCCCGAGCCGGTGAAGCGCCTTAATGATGCCCCTGTAGTATGTCGCGGCCCCGTTCCAATAGGCGGAAACCAGGCTTGAGCCGAAAAATGCTATATTGTATTTTGGTGTATTCATATTGATGATCCTGATAAAGGTTCTGTATTTGCACTTTCGTATTTTGATGCCAGCGATTTATAGATTCCCATGAGCTCATCTACTCGATGAGCGCACGTATGATGGGCCTGTATGGTTTCCAGTCCATGATGTCTAAGGGATGAAGCTTTTCCGGGATCTTTTAATACTTCTTCCATAGTCTGCTGCATTTCGTGTCCGTTCTGCACCATTAAATAATCTGTTCCTTTACGGAAGAGCTTTTCCGTATCCTGCCAGGGCGAGGAGACCAGCGGTATTCCACAAGCCATGGCCTCAAAAGGCCGGATGGTGGGAATGCCGGGAAGAGAGCCGGCATATGCCCTTCGGGGTACGTGCACGGTAAGCTTATAGCTGGAAAATACTTCGGGGACTTGATGAGAAGGAAGATACCCTCCGTATTCGATACCGGCATCCTCCAGTAAGCGCAGGGCCTTCTCAGGGTAAAGAACTCCATACATCTTAGCCTTTAGTCCCAGCTTTTTTACCGGCTTGATCAGGAACTCTTTCAGCTCTTCGGTTCGCTCTTTACCTCCCCAATTACCTATCCAGACCAGATCTCCTTTAGATTCAATTGATTTTACAGGTTTAAATACTGAAGTATCGGCCGCTTCATGCCAGGTCCAGGCTCGCGCCGCCCATTGGTTGCTGGCATACAGATCTTTTACCACCTCTCCGAATGCAAGTACCCCGTCGTAATGAGAAAGGTCATATTGTGCAATCTCTTGGGGGGATGTTGCAGAACGATGGTGCGTGTCGTGAAATAAAAGCTGATAATGATGCTCCTGTTTAAGGCCGCCCAGCAACTTTACCAGCTTTGGTTCATTCCATTCATGCACAATGACCAGGTCTGCATCCTGAAGTATGGGATTAAGATCGGTAGAGTCGTTATAAAAATTGAAATCCAGTTGTGGATAAGCCTTTTTGAATTCTTCCCTCCCCTGATTTCCAATCTCTAAAAGCCAATGTCTATAGCTCCATCCGTCACGAGGCTCAAATACCTGGACATCGTGTCCTCTTTTCAAGAGTTCGGAGGTTATCCCCCTGAGAAAATGAGCATTACCATGATTCCAGTCTGAAATTAGGGAATGATAAAAGAAAAGTATTCTCATTTTGTAATTTTTTTCTGTTCCTGATCAATACGTGATTATGCCACACCCGAAGCCAGCTTGTTTTGCTCGCCCTGCAGCAATTGCCGGTAATACCCTGCATATTTGCCGGCAAAGGCGTCTATACTATATCTCTGCGCCCGTTGTAATGCTTTTCCGGCCATCAGCTTTCGTTTATCATCATCTTTTATTAACGTTTCAATCTGGTATTTTAAATCACCAGGATCACTCGGATCAGCATACAGGGCAGCATCAGCCCAGATTTCTCTCAGGGAAGGGATATCACCCACAATCACGGCACAGCCCGACAGTGCGGCTTCCAGGACCGACAGGCCAAATGGCTCGTAACGCGCCGGCATCACATAAATGGCTGAAGTACTCAGCCATTTAGCCACTTCTGCAGAATACAGTTTACCCAAAGGATACAGGTTATCAGCCCTGGGCATAAGGTGCCCATAATCTTCACCCGCTATATAAACTGGCCACGGTACATGGCCGGATATTACTTCCAGTGCAGAAATATTTTTGGCCTCATCCCAGATGCGGCCCATACTAAAGATTACGGGCCTTTTGGCTGATGAATAAAAACCTTTTTTATCTCTGCCATTATAAATGAAGCCAGAGGTGGTAAAAGGCCCATAATGTTGCTTCAGGCAATCCAGCATATGCCGGCTCACTCCTATAACACGATCTGATTGCTGTAACCCTTCTTTAACCCGTGCTGCATAGATATTAAAGGTATCGGGTGCTTGTTCCTTTTTTACAGCCTGCCACCATGACAGGACACAGGAATGTCCGACGGTTAGAACAGGAGCTTTCCAGGATAGGTTTCCGTGTGCATAATTATTGAGGTGAATCAGGTCCGGCTTAATCTGCCGCTCGAGTTCAAGCAGCCATGCGCCTGCCTCGTCCACGGCATCCCAGGGGCCATCCATCCATTCGAGTGCGTATTCACTTTCCTTTACAACCAGGTTGGATATGTTATCTGCGGCTTTCCATTGGCTGGTGCTTAACCTTCTGCCCATGGTTGCCAGGTATACTTCTACATTATATTCCTGCAATGCCCTGGTCAGTTCCAAAGCATAGGTCCATACGCCGCCGATGGTATCGGCGGTCATTAGAATGGTGGCAGGCAATGATGGTTTCTTCATGAGCAGTTCTGGTATATAAGGTCTAATGCCCCGGCAACCTCTGTATAAACAGCTGCCGGGGAATCAAATTTATTACCCTCAGCAAGCTTTTCAGCCCACAAAAGAGCGCCCCTGCCTCCCCAATCATCAGGGGGTTCGGCCAATATCTCTGCAGAGGTGCCGCTATATTTTTCAGCGATAAAATCATAAAAAGAGCCATTGACATTGCGGAATGCGGCGCCGCCGTTCTCTCCGTAAAAAGCCGCTTCTATAATGGCATCCTTCCCTGCCGGTAAATTCCATGAGCAGGAAAGCTGAACAGCCGTATCATCATTAAGCGTGAGTTGAACGGATGCATAATCTTCTACATGGCGGAGATCTTTGTTCAATGGCTTGCCCTGATGAAAGAGCCGTCCATGGAGATCGGTTATTTGCGGGCTGTCCAGCACCCAATAAAGCAGGTCCACGAGATGAATACCTAAATCCATTAAACAGCCGCCCCCTGAAAGGTCCGCGTCGCGATACCAGGGTTTATCGGGCCCATAGGCATTGTGAAAGGTGAGGTGAATGCCGTAAATTTTACCCAGTTCTCCGGATGCAATGGTTTGCTTGACCTGCTCCACAGCCTGAGTGTATCGGTAGGAGAAATCGACCCCTAGTAAAAGATCTCTTCGGCGGGCGGTTTCCATAACTTTGGCGGTTTCCTGTTCATTTCTTCCCAGAGGCTTTTGGCAAAAAACGGACTTTCCTTTCTTTAAGGCTGCCAGTGCCTGACCGGCATGCAGGGCGCTGGGCGTTGCTATGACAATACCTTCCAGTTCGCTTTCCAACATGGCCTCAAATGTGCTGTAGGTCTGGAGCCCGGGCATTTCCTGTTTTAGCTGTTCTGTTACCGCAGCGTCGGGGTCAGCCGCTGCTGCCATCTCGGCCAAGTGATGGTTATTAATGGCCTGCATACGGCTTTTGCCAATCCAGCCGACTCCGGCAAAACCGATCCTTGGTTTTATTGAGGTTAAAGTTCCTGACATTTTATAAAAAGGATATCAAAGCTTTCATAAAGCCTTCCGGTTTCTGTTGATGGATTTTGAATGCCTGCTGGATATTATTTTTTGAGAAGGTATGCGTAAAAAGAGGAAAGGGCTTTATAACCTCTTGTTCTACGGCTTTCACCGCCCGTTTTATTCCTTTTATGTATTCCATCGGGTGGCGTTCATGTGCGTTTATCACATCAATGCCACGCCAGTTCCAAAGCTGCATGTTTACCTGGCGCTGTCCATCCTGGTGATACCCCGCTATAATAAGCCTGCCTTTCTCAGCCGTCAGCTGCGCAGCCAGGTCCAATGGCCCCTGCTTTCCAGTAGCTTCAATTACACGCTGGCACAAGTTGCTATCTGTCAATGCTTCTACTTGTTTTACTATATCTCCACCTTCTTTAAAGAGAATGACTTCATCGGCGTTAAACTTCTTTGCCGTTTCCAGTGAAGAGGGGCTTCGCGAAATGGCAATTACCCTCGCCCCTGCACTTTTTGCCAACTGGACCAAAAGAGAGCCCAGAAAACCTACTCCTATAATGGCTACCGTCATACCGGCTTTTACCTGGCTCCTCTGGAATATATTCATGGCACATCCCAGCGGCTCACCCGGAAACGGGAGCCCGGCCAGTATTTTTGGTAACTTTACCGCGTGCGTTGCTTTGGCGACATCATAATCCGCATAGGCCTGATAGGAAAGAGCGGTCACCCGGTCGCCGGGCTTCAAAGATTGGACATCTTTTCCAACAGCTTCCACAGTCCCCCAACCTTCGTGTCCCGGACTGCCGGCCTCCATAGGGTAAGAAAACCATTCCCGTCCTTCCCAGGGGGATAGGTTGGAGGCACATAGTCCACAGCCTTCCATGCGGATGCTTATTTCATCTGCGGCAGGCTTGGGCACGGCGACTGTTTGCATTATGATCTTCCCGGGGCCTGCTATAATAGCCGCCTGCATTAACTTCTTTTTTCCTGGGACCTTGGCTAATGGTTTAAGTTCTGTATCCATAAAGATTATTTTTATGCGGAAACGGATTTGGCAGGAATATCTATGATATCAGCAGCAATCAGCCATTTATATAGTTGAGATACCCCTTCACGGATATCATGTTCGGGCTTCCATCCGGTCATGGAAGCAAACTTGCTGGTATCTGAGACATAATATTTCTGGTCACCAGTACGCCAGTCAGAATAGTCGAGGGTGATCTTTTCTCCAGTCATTTCCTCTATAAGTTGCAAAAATTCTTTTAAGCTGATGCTATTATTAAATCCTCCGCCTATATTGAATTTTTCTCCTGATACCTTGTCTATTTGATTATATACCAGTTGAAATGCATTGACCAGGTCATCTATATACAATATGTCGCGTACCTGCTTTCCGTCCCCAAATATGGAAATGGGTTTCTCCTTCAATGCCTGGATCAGGAAATGGGCTATCCACCCCTGGTCTTCAGTACCGAACTGATGCGGGCCGTATATGCAGCTCATCCTGAATATTACGGTCCTTAGATTATAGGTGCGGGCATAATCCAGTATATAGGCATCGGCAGATCCTTTAGAGCATCCATAGGGGCTGTGGAAATCCAGCTTTTGGTGTTCGTTGATTTCTTTTTGCCTCAAGATATATCTCTGGCTATTTGAAGTAAGACTGAACCCGTTCAGGTCACCATATACTTTATTCGTGGAAGTAAAAACCAGCGGCGGACGGTGAGAAGAATTGCGGATGGCTTCCAGTACATTCATCGTGCCCATTACATTGGTGCTGAAATCATCGTATGGATTATCATAGCTCATTGTCACCGTTACCTGGGCGGCAAAATGATAAACAAACTCCGCTTTATCAACGGCTTCCTTGACCTTATGACGATTACGGACGTCCGCGATTTCTATATTAAGATTTCGGCCATGGGTGCATCGAAGCCATTCCAGATTAGCTTCTACATGGGGCCTGGAAAGACTGTCCAGTATGGTTACGGCTTTCCCTTCGCTCAATAATCTATGTGCCAGGTTAATGCCGATAAAACCGGCACCCCCGGTGATCAATATACTTTTTTGCTTCTCCGGTATCGTCACATAAGGTTTGGTGATCCATGGAAATCGCTCCAGCTGGTTTATGCCATAATCTTTCAGAAGGCGGTAAAGAAGCTTCTCTTTTCCGGTGCTGTCCACCATGCCGAAATGATATTCCCGGTCGTCGGTATGGTATCCGTTTACCGTAGGTTTGCTTGCATCCAGATCATTAAAGCAGTACCAGTATACTCGTTCTGCAGACACATTAAGTATATTAGTGAATTCTATAACCTGCTGCTTCTCATTTTGCTGCCAGTTTGAATATCCAACCTCTGTGATCCATATATTTTGATGGCCTCCGCAGTGATCTATTACATCCTGTATTTGATGAAGTACGTTATCCCACCCGGGCCAATCTGTATCAAAGGTGCCGGGAAAGCCATGGACCCCTACGGCATCTATAAAGTTCATGAGACCTAATTCGTACATATATTTCAGCCAGTTGGGATCTATCGGACTCATCCCTCCCAATACAACTTTTTTGCCATATTTCTTAGCCACTTCAGCGGCCCCTCCAATAAACGTGCTGAAAATATTCCAGTTCGGGTCTAACCGGAAATCGTATTCAGAGGTATTGTTTGGTTCATTCCACAGCTCCACCCAGTCAAAATAGTTGCCATATTTTTGCAGGATATCATCTGTAAAGTCCGCGAAATATTCCGGATGACGTGGAGGAGAAGAAGTCTTTGGCGATATTCCTATAGAAGGCGGCGTATAAAGCAGGCAGGGCAAAATTTGTACATATTCCGATAACGTTGGTATAAGCCATTCAAGCCATTTTCTCCCTTCGGCTGTATGATAATCTGCCCAGGATATCCCCGTCCGCAGTTCAGTAATACCAATTTCCCTGATCTGCTGAATGGTTTTGTATACGTGTTCTTTATCACCTAAATGAAACCATTCAAGTATACCAA
Source organism: Balneolales bacterium (assembly GCA_040878115.1). Lineage (GTDB taxonomy): Bacteria > Bacteroidota > Rhodothermia > Balneolales > Natronogracilivirgulaceae > JBBDMU01. The sequence continues at coordinate 4,401 of JBBDMV010000098.1, read as the reverse complement.
TAATCGGTTTGTGCCTCTCTCTGGATACGTTCATACGCCAAAACTTTATTTTAATAAATTATATAATGTATTTATATCCAATCATCATTTCTGTCAACCCAGCTGCTGCTCCTTTTGTTCCATCGAATACATATGACTTTGGATAAGTTCAATGCTTATGAACTATATAGTAAGCCCTTTCTCAATCAGTTCTTCTCCGGCCTGGTCCACATTATCCACAGCCGTTTGGCCTTTTAACCAGTCTAACAGTTCCTTCATACCTTCTTCCAGGGAAATACCGGGAGCATATCCCAAAACAGATCCAGCTTTTGTAATGTCCCCGAAACAATGCCGAATATCACCTACACGGTATTTGCCGGTCATTACCGGGGCGATGTGAGCTTTATCCAAAGTTTCCCCAATCTCTCTGGCTAATTCCAGAATGGTATAGGACCGTCCGCTTCCGATATTAAATACCTGCCAGGCCGCTTCGGGGGTCTCTAAAGTCAAACGGCAGGCCCTGGCTACATCCTTTACATGCACAAAATCCCGCTGCTGAAGGCCATCTTCAAAGATCAGCGGAGGTTTATCATTCATATAGCGTGAGCTGAAGATGGCTAGCACGCCGGTATAAGGGTTCGATAGCGCCTGGCGAGAGCCGTATATATTGAAAAAACGCATAGCCACAGTGGGAATATCATAGGCCCGCCCGCAGATTAACGCCAGGCGTTCCTGATTGTATTTTGATAAGGCATATACAGAAGCCAGAGAAGGTGTTTTTGTTTCAGGAGTCGGAATGGGCTGCAACTTGCGCCCATTTTTGTCATAGGTCTCCCATATCCCTTTACTGAGCTGATCTTTACTGCGTTTCACATGCTGATACACGTCAGGGCCTGAATTTTGATATAGCCCCTCTCCATAGATACTCATGCTCGAAGCCACAATAAGCCGCTCTACAGGATTTTTGGCAAGCGCCTCCAGTAAAACGGACGTGCCTATATCATTTACGTCCATATACTCTCTGATCTCATACATGCTTTGCCCTACACCCACTCTGGCCGCAAAATGATATACGGCATCTATCCCCTTTAACGCTTGCTGTACGGCTGTTTGATCTCTTACATCGCCGACCATTAATTCCGCTTCGCTATTCAGGTAAGTCGGCCTTTTGGCACCAGGGCCATGGACCTGTTCCAGCAGGCTATCCAGTATTCGTACCTCATAACCATGCTGAATAAGCTCATCTGTTAAATGAGAGCCTATAAAACCTGCTCCCCCTGTAATCAATATCTTTTTTGGCATTTTTGTTCTCTGTCAAGTTAAAAAATTACATTACTTGCGCGCTCGGCCGCATCACAATATCATTAAGCGTTATATCACGGGGCTGGTTGACGGCAAATAATACAGCATCTGCTACTTGCCCCGGTGTGAGTGCACCCCAACCGATACTTTCCGGTGTTTGAGTTCCATTAATCATGTTCTTGAAAAAGTTGGTATCGACCACACCAGGATGGATAACTGTGACGCGGACAGAAGGCTGAACCTCAAGCCTTAACGTCTCGGCCAGTTTATCCACGGCCGCTTTGGTTGCCGCGTATATCCCTCCGTAGGGATAGGCATGAGATGATGAAACAGAAGAAATGAATATTACATCACCAAATCCCTTTTGTACCATATCAGGTACAAAAGCCCTGATCAGGCGAAAGGTGCTGAAGACATTGAGCTGGAATATATGTTCCCATTGGTCGGGGTCCCCTTCTGCAAGTTTTTCATGGATTCCCCTGCCCGCATTGCAAACTAAAATATCTGGTACACCTATGGTTTTTGTTACTTTTTTGCAAAAGCTGTCGATTTCTGCCGGACGGGTAAAATCTACAGGAAACAAAGGGCCCGGCAAACCATCGGATGTGTTAATATCACCTGCGGCTGTTTTAAAACCGGCATCAGAAAACCTGTGCATGATGCTTTTGCCAATCCCGGAGTTCCCGCCTGTAACAATTGCTTTTCGGATTGATGGTCCAATCATTAAGTATAAACTAATTTAAGGTGTACGTGCATCGCCTTTTCCCTCTGTTTGCCTGCTTCAAGCCACATTATTCTCCCGATTCTGTGAACTGGCCACGAATAGCCCTCTTTTATTACCCCATAAGGTTTTGATATTGGTTTAAACAAAGGCATATCTAAACTATATCAAGTCCATATCAAAGCCATAAATACGGTGTTGATATGGTGTTGATACGGTCTTTATATAAGGTTGAGATAGTGAAAGCCCGGCTTTCTGTTTTAGGAATTATTAAATAAGAACAAGCTATAATATTAGTAAACTGATGGCTTCTAATTAGCTTATTTATAATATATTATAGCCTGTTACCCTCATCTCCGGTTACATGCCGGTCCATAACTTTTCCGGAAGGAACATGTGTTTATTACCGGCTGACAATTTTGTTGAAATTACTTTCATCACCCTCTTTGGTCTCCTCTTGATAAATCAGGGCCAATTTATTCTTTTCAAATATATCTAACCACTTCTCCCAATTTATTTCCTGTAGGTTTCCTTCTGAAAAGCCAGGAAAATCAATTCTTAAAAGCTCTGTTTCTTCCCCATCTCTGGTGACTACCGAAGGCTTTCCATTTCTCGATTCAGCCCATTTCTTTATAGCATCATGATCTGTAGTGGTTTTGGATTGTTGGCTCATTTCACTCTTTCTGTTTGTTATTTTAACAGGCTCGTCTCTCTGTATCTATTATGCCTGCTTTGTATATATAACTAACTTTATACATAGTAGATAAGTTCCGGATCAAGTGCTTGTTTGCTTCTCAAAGGTTAAAATTATTTTCCTTCTTCTTTCTTCTGCTCAGGCTTGTACTTATGGAAAGCGACCGGACCACTAATAAAATTAAGGGTTATCTCTCTTCATAATTACTTTACTTAAGCTATCTGCCGCTGCTAACTACATAACCATGAAATGGACAAGAAATGAAATTTGGATGAGTTACAAAGCACGAGAATTAGATCGTAAAGTTTTCAATAGATATGATGAACCATAAATCCAATTTACATAAAGAATTTAGGTTTGTAGGGTTATCAAGAAGTGGCAATCACGCTATCATCAACTGGACCATAAACCAGCTCGATGGCAGGTACTGCTTTTTGAACTGCGCCGAACCTAAATATAATCCCTTTGAAACAGCAAGGCCATTAGGTGAAGGAGCTAAAACATATATAACAAACATACCCTTATTTAATCCGGTAAAGGAACAGCAGGGAGAGTTTTCCAGGAAAGATTATTTACTTTACAGCCACGAAGATTGCTTTCTGGGGAGCTTAAACCATTCTATGTTTAGGGAAAACAGGGAATGCTGGGTTGGTCCGGCTGAAGTATGGAAAGACCTGTTGGTTTTAAGAGATCCCTTTAATCTCTTTGCCAGTCGCATAAAATCAGGACTTATTCAGGGGCATTATACTCATTACGGTGTAAAGCCCATTTCTACTCATACGCTAAAGCGGATATATAAACAGCACGCGAGGGAATTTCTGGGAGAAAAACGTTATTTAAAAAATCGGGTGCTGATTAATTTTAATAAGTGGACCGCAGACAAAGAATATCGTAAGGCAGTAGCGGAAAAATTAAGAATTACTTTTTCTGATAAGGGTTTTAAGGAGGTATCAGAGGTTGCCGGGGGAAGTTCTTTTGATGGAATAAAACTATCCGGGCAGGCTAACAAAATGAAATTGCACAACAGGTGGAAAGAATTTGCTTCGGATGAATCCTTTTGGTCTTTGTTTGATGTTGAACTTGTAGAACTCGCGAGGGAAATATTCGGGGATATTCCTCCCGTTTCTTATTTTTACCAAAACAGTTAATTATTGTCAGGGTTATATTTAACTAAAATGATGCTAAAAGGACAAAACAAAGGTACTCGTTGTAAAGAGCATTCTGGCAATCTTGAAAAAGATTATATCTGTCCCATGTGTAGCAATACGGCTACTTCTCCCGAAGGAGAAATTAAGGGTTACCCCTTCCGCTGCTGCCTTCGCTGTCAATTTGTTTTTTGCCCGAAAATCACTCCTGAATATCTGGGCCAGCTGTATACACAGGGATTTCACGGCCCTGAAGATGGCGCTCCGAAAAACGGCTGGTCTGGGGATCCCTCCTTTTTGGGACCCGCTTTTGATATTGTTCAGAAGGAAGATCTGGTAATATTGGATTTTGGTACCGGTCAGGATATCGTGCCTGATCAATTAAGAGAAGAAGGTTATAAGGTAGTGGCCGTAGATATTGCGCCTCCCCTTCGCCCGCATCCGGACCGTTTAACAGGAGACCTGATTCAGCTTAAACTGAGACCCAATCAATTTGACCTCATCTTTTCATTCCAGGTTTTTGAGCACTTGCCACAGCCACGGCCTTTGTTAGATGAATT
>JBBDMV010000097.1:0-20475 GCA_040878115.1 Balneolales bacterium | reverse complement strand
AATTCATAGGTCATAAAGTAACAGAGAACTATAAGTGCAATTATATTTTTCATATAGACATTACTTAATTAAAGATATTCAATTTTTGATTTTCTACCATTAAAAGAGCTTTAGAAATAGTATTCATTATCAATATCAATTATTTTTTATTAGGGGGTAAAAAGGTTGGGAGTATGCTCAAGGTTTTGGTCAATGAACCGATAGGCTTCTAAGCGAACTTCTGTTGGAAAGTCATGTCCTGCATCTGGGTACCGAACTTGAAGATTATCATTCGCCTCTAAAAAACTATATACTTCCGACGCTGCGGCTATCCCTTTTCTGACGCCTTTAACCTCAAAGTTGCTGTCATGTAAAGGAGAATTAGAAAAAAATGAACGTGGGGCAAGAGCAGCTATAACCTCGTGGAAATCGAAGGGTATTTTCTCAGCGTCAAGATCATATTTATCACGCAGCATAGGCATGTAGAGGTTTTGTGCCCATGGGCCCAGGCCTGTGGAAACTCTGTAATGGTCCATCAGGGTCCATCCGCAGCTTGATACGATTACTTTTAAACGTGTATCAAAAGCACCTGCGAACATCGCATTATGTCCACCCAAAGAATGCCCGATAACGCCTATTCGTTCAGGGTCAACCTCTTCTCTGTCCTGAAGTAAATCTACGCTGCGCATATGATTAAAAATACCCTTCATAGTTCCTGAACCATATCGATCATTTTCAAAATCATAATCTTTTAGATCCCCCATGCTCGGGTAATCCGGTGCAATGACAACATACCCTCTCTCAGCAAGTTCTTTGGCATGGGCCCGATTGGCTAATGGGCTGCTACCGTCAACAAGCTTTTTTCCAGGAGCACCTGTTCCATGTAATACAAGCATGGCCGGAAGTTTTTCCGGAATTCTCTTTCGAAAGGGTATATACAGAAAAGCAGGAACTCTTTCATTTTCAGCCACCGCGAAACTTATGGTCATACGGTTGTAGGTATCTGCTTCAAGGGTATCAATAATCTGGACATCAAGGGGTGGCAAATCAGTTCGGTCCGGCAACTTGCCCATGGCCTGTTCCATGCCTTCGATTATCTGAAAGCGTTTTTTCTCCCATTCGGCCAATGTTGTAACAGGTTGAATATGACCAGTGGAATTTTTGTAGAATAATAAATCTGAATCGTTAGAATCTTTTACGAAATTTATTAAGAACAGGAAAGCAAGTAGAGTAAGGGATATGATAATTTTTATGTTAACGTTATATAGTAGCTTTCCCAGAATAAAATTCACTAATCCGCCTCACTTATTTCGTTTAGTAGCTCAACGGCCAATTCAACCAACTTCTGTCCGGCTTCATCCGTACCAACCGTTCCCGCTTCCATTTCATAACCGCCGCGCGCCTTTTCTCCTGGCATACCTACGTAGTGAACACCATTGCCATTAGAATAACCAAGGACTAACGTTTGCGGAAAGGGCGATTGCTTACGAATAGCTGTACCCAAGTCAGTTAATGGCTCTCCAGGCAATGTCACCAATGCCAGAGATCCATAAGTAATTACCTGTACCTCCGCATTAATAGCATCCAGACCGGTACGTTCTTTACCTATTGGGTCTAGCGGCAACCCCACTATACCACTTGCTGCTTTTAGTGTACCAGATTCAAGGCGTGCGCTATACTGGTCCACTACACTAGCTTTCTCCGCTAAACCCGCACCCATTTCCTCGACAGCTTCTCTTCCTCGTTTCCAGGGAGTGATGTCACCTGCGGCTCCCTGGAGAAAGATGGCTTCTCCGCCTAGAGACTCACTAATCCTTTTAGTCGCCACACCCGGCCAGTCACTGGAAATTCCCTCCATGAAGGGGTAAATTGAAACGGCATGTGCAGATAGGTGAAATACGGATGCGATATTCACACCCGCTTTGTCACGAAAGGATAATAAGGTCATTGCCCGGTCCATTGGACCGAATTTGGCCCCTCCCAACAAAACATTCGGATCCCACTCTTCGTGAAAGTAATTGAATCCTTCGGGCGCATTGGATTCTTCAATGCCCCATTCTGGATGTGTAGGCCTTCGATTTAGCAAGTATTCGGAAACATCCGCTCGTCCAATCCATAGTGTGGCAGATTGACTGGAGCTTTCTGCCTGTCGTGCCGCCTCCACCGTTTGGTCAATGAGATGGTCCATCCACTTACGGTACTCCGGCTGGTCATTCTGCGGTGGCATATACCGAACCGCCCACCAAGTATCTTGTTCCTTACCACGATAGTCTTCATTATAAACCGGGGACCATGGTGCTGAATGATTATGCGTCGCGTTCACCAATATTTGGTTTGCCGGAACACCCAGTTCAGATGATATCTCATTTCGAACCTCTTCGGTGGCCGATTCTCCTGCGTCTACTAAATCCCAGGACACAATAACAACTTTACTCTCACCGTCACCCAAAACAAGGGCCCTTACAAATAAGGGGTCATGCACCTCCCCATATGGCCGGCCTGTTACCCAGTCCAGCACCGCCGTATCCGGAGTTATATCCATTTTTGCCACCCCGACTGAAAGCTGTGCCGGAGTTTCTTCTTTCTCAGCTGCTTCTGTATTTCCTGGCAAAGCCGAATAACCCGTTACAGGAAAGAAAAAGATTAGTATTAAGGAAGAAACCATTATCTGATGAACACCACAAGCGCTTGCAAACCTATCGCATAATAAGTTTATAAAAGCGCCCCAAAATGATGTATTCGCTTCATGGTTGATGCTGAATGCTAATCGATCTTTTACCATAGCTAAATTCTTCAAGGGTTCTATATCAAGCTTTAAGGTTAGCCTATTTATTCAATAGTTTCAAGAGGTGACACGTTATTTTCAGCCCCATCATATCCTTCGTTTTGATTTATATCTCCCATTGTGTTTGCTGTGATAACGCTTTGAGGAATAGGCCTAATGAAATTCGTATCAGAGGCGTATCAACACCGTATCAAAGCCGTATATATACGGTGTTGATATGGTGTTGATATGGACTTGATATGGCGTTGATCAAAGGAGGATTTAGATTTAGAATCGAACACAGGTTAGCAGGTTTTTAAGTGGCTTTACCAGTTGTATTTGGTAAAGCCCCATCAATCAACTCAATCGATAACCTCACGTAGTTCATCCGGGGACCACTCGGTGTTGCGTTCACTAGTCGCTTTACGGATTTGCCCAACTTCTTCTGCTTCAATGGGTGGCGCATCATTATTCCAGGACTGGCGTATGAAGGTTAAAATTCCTGCAATTTCTTTATCCGACAGGTAATCATGACTAGGCATGACACCACTTATAGTAATTCCCCTGGTAGCGAAATCGCTGGAAAAACCATGTAATACAATTCGCACAAGTGCTTCCGGATCACCCTGCACCCATCTACTGCCGTTTAGGCGGGTACCTGTACCACTCATACCTTGCCCCTCCGGGCCGTGGCAGGCCATACACGATCTAAAGAGTTGTTCACCTAGATGGTAAAGTTCTTTTTCTTTATCAGAAAGATGGTCCTGGTTAACCTGTCTATTTAATTCTGCTTCAGCCCCTTTTAATGTTGACAGAAACTCTTCCTGTTCAGATAACTCTTCATTCCAGCCATAATTTGTTTGCAGGATTTCCGCCATCTGCTCTTCACGCTGATAAAGCCCGGTCAATGCCATTTCTCTGAAATAGGGGCTATCTGAATGATCATTGAGAATATCAGCCATCAAATAAAGGGCCTGGTCATCATCATTTGCAGATTCTCCAAGAGAAGCCAAAAGTTGAAGGTTTACGAATGGTGAGGGTTCAGTTTCAGCCAGCTTTTCCAGCCGCTCCAGAATACCTGAGACACCTTGTGCGATCGCTGGTTCAAGGATTCGTACAGCGGATGACCGTATTCTAGGATGATCGTCATCCAGCGCGCTAATGGTTATCTGTTCAAGGCGATCTTGCGGATAAGTCTTTCGATCAAACCCTTCCAGTGTCCACAATGCCTGTAACCGAGTGTAAGCTTCTGTTGATTCGGCCAAAACCCACTTTTCCAGTGTTGACACTACGTTTTCGGGAGAACACTGTACCAGAACTTGCTGCGCCTGGTCCCGTAATTCACCATTCTCGTGTTTCAAATATTCCACGGCCTGACTTGGAAGCATTGAACTAAAATGAGGTGTATTATATTCAATCTTATGATCTTCCCGCACTATACGGTAGATACGGCCAAAGTTCCCGACCGGTTTATGCAAATCGTGTTCCACCAAATAATCTCTAAGGTGATCAGTCAGTGACAGGGCCGTCTCAAACAGTCCCCGATACATATCAATAACGTAAAGCGAGCCATCAGGAGAGTTAAACATATTGATAGGACGGAACCGTTCGTCGGTAGATGTTAGAAATTCACGTCCATCGTAAGCAAAACTCACCTCGAAATCAATCTCAGCAGGATCACTGTCAATTAGATATCGTTTGATCAGGTTTCCTGCCGGTTCAGGTACAAAAGCATTACCTCTATATTCATCTCCAAATTGGTCTCCGCGATAGATAACCGGGCCCGTAGTTGCCGTGGCTTTTTTAAGGGTTCCATCCTCTCTCACTACATTGCCAACTCTGTACCCTCTATTCACTCCAGTAGCATGGGCCGGCCACATAGGTGCAGTAGGTGCCATATTTTGGTTTTTCCCTGTGTTTACCTGAAAAAGAGGATGACGTTCACTATATCCATAAGGCGGCAAGTGAGTTTGCAGCGGATTGCTATTATTTGCAGAATACAGCCGGCCCCAGTCATCCTGGTTCATGCCCCACTGGCCGAGCCGCTTAAATGGACGAGTCTGCCACTCCCCATCAATCAGGCGAATGCTCTCAACATTATCATGGGAACTGTGTAACCAGTTATCCATACCCCACATCATGTTATTAGGCATGTTTTGAATATTATCGATCTTAGGATTCCCATAACTACTATAGACTTTCTCGCGAGTATCACCCTTCCCATCACCATTCGTGTCCTGAATAAACCAAACATTGGGGGGTTCTCCTACCAAAACCCCGTCTTTAAGTACTTTCACGGAACGAGGCATAATTAAATCATCATAAAAAACCCGGTGTGAGTCCATTTTCCCGTCTCCATTGGTATCTTCAAGGACTACCAATCGTGCTTCCGGTACTTGTTGGAGAGGGATGGTTTCACTTTCACTACGATCATGTACAGGCATAAAAGTAGGCATATCCACAACCCACAAACGTCCGTCAGAATCTATATCCATAGCAACAGGGTCAGTCACCATTGGCTCATGTGCAACGAGTTCAATGCGAAAACCATCCTCCAACTCAAACCTTTCCAAAGCCTCTTCCGGATGCAATGGTGGTGTTTTTAAATGCTGATACCTTCCATAATCTACTTCTTCTGCCTCATGTCCTGCGTTACCGGCAAGATTAGCAGAGAGGGTTAAACATGTTTCGCCCAAGGGTTTTTCCGTATTTCTCATTGCGAAGAAGGCCGTTGCACCGATAACTGCAAAGAAGCCTATAATAAAGGGGATTTTCGAGATACTCATTTTAGTTTTTTATGAAAAGGGGTTAATAATTTTGATATAATAATAAATTAAACTTTTATAGGTAAGCTTTTCTTTCGGAAAATATCTTCTGCTAGTTTTCTATAATTTTCTCCAAATATTTTCATCCTTTCGGAATGAGTAATAGAGGCATCTAATACTTTAGATAGCTCCGTGGCATAAGAACGGCTTGGCCCATGGCCACCCCATACAATACGGTCAGCACCCAATTCATTGACAGCAAAGTCAACAGAACCTGAATTTGGATCCCCTCCACTGAATTCTAAAAGTACGTTTTCATGTGCTCGTATAGCTCGCACACCCATCTCCCAGTCGCCACCGGCGTGCCCACAGATCATCTGTACATCAGGAAAACGTCTTGCCAATTTTGCCACGTCCATTGGTGTTGACTCACCCGAAAGATTCCCCTTGCCAGGCACTCGGGGCGACCCGCCGACCTTGATCCAGGTATGGATATAAATTACAGCACCAAGTTCAGCAGCTAATTGAATGATACGGTCACTATTTGGATGATCACAAGTGACACCAAGCTCATTCCCACCCACATATTTAATGCCGATCCCGGGGCCATTTCTAATCCACTCTTCCATTTTATCACAACTCTCGTGGGGATATCCGGGATCTATGGGCGTAATCGCTGACAGCTTATCCTTATTATTTTTTATCATTTTTAGAATTTCCTCGTCATATGGTGACGGGCTAAGAGGTTTTCTTAAAGTTCCGCCCACATCAAGCGCAATAACCCTCTCAATTCCCATGCGCTCAACATAAAACATCATCCGTTTATGCATTTCTATGGGTTCGCGTGATGTAAGGAATCCATGGTAATGAGAGTCCCAAATTCGATATTCAAGTAGCTGCTGACGATTGGGTATACCAAAAACTGATGGGTCCAGTGCAAAATCCTGGGGGTTCATAGGGGTGGTTTATTAAGTTAATATTTTAGTAGCTGTTACCCATGTCTCAGAAAACTGAGAGCATTGTTATTTATGATAGCCAGGATCTGGTCTAGGGTAAGGGGGGCTTCAAAAAGTTTTATAATACTGGATTCTACAGGGAAAAAAGGCGCATGAGACCCAAAAAGAAGACGCTCCACAGGGACCGGCCTTGATTTCCGTGTCCATTGTTCTCCTTCAATTAAGTGTCCTACAGCACCACTGCCTTCAACACGAGAGATATCCAGGGCTACTTTTGTTTCCTGAACGAGCCGCTCCAGAAGCTTCCCATTAATATGTCGGTTCCAGTGCAATAGTTGCACTTTTGCATTCGGTATTTTTTTCATGATATCGATCAGAGGCTCTGCATTTATATCCCGTACATGAACGATAGGATGATGATGACGAGCATCTTCCATTTTAACTGCAATCTGCAAAATCATGTCTCTTTTAGCTAATTGTTCAATCAACTTAGGGAATTCCGGGTGTTCCATATCAAAAGTTTGATAGAGTGGATAAATTCGTATACCAGGCATTTTGTAAACTTCATGGCACCTCCTTAAATCCTCTTCCCAGTCAGGCCAGTTTAAATTCACCGTACCAAAAGGGATGAACATACCATCTCCGTTTTTACGGCATTCTTCAACAAGACGAGAGTTAACAGCATCAATATTTTTGTAAAAAAGTGCTTCGTAATTGCCTGCCCAGGCTTGAGTAATTCGATGCTGCTTCAATTTCTCTCGCAGATCTTGAGTCTTACCATATTTTAGAGACCGGAATGGCCAATCAAAAAGATTAACATTCGTATCTATAATATAGGGCCCGTTATCCTGATACGATGGACCTGTTTCTTGTGAAGAGAGTGATTTTGTATTGGCAGCTGTGGATATTGGTAAAGATAGGGCCGCAGTAGCCAACAGGGAATCAGAAAGGAATATACGGCGATTAACTTTCTTCATTTATTGAATAATAATTATGGGGAATTTAAATTTTAATAATCATGATCACCTGGATGATCTTGTTCCACTGCAATATACTGCAGTAAGTTTCACAGTTTTAATATATTGGTTGGGATCTTATCGTTTTACTTTATAGCCTCTGAAGCAGTTAACTCTTCTTCTGTCCATTCTTTATCACGCCCTTCTGTTTCTATTCGGACCTTGTTGACCGTCTCAGCCGAGACGGGGCCGCTATCCTCCCCCCACTCACTGCGGATATAGGTAAGAATGGATGATATTTCTTCATCTTTCAATGTACCCATCGCCGGCATCAGCATTTCACCTTGCTTGCCGTGAAGCACAATTCTGGATAATGTTTCTTCTCGTCCATTTACCCACTTCGAATTGATCAAAGGTGCGGCCATCCCTTCCATCCCACTGCCATCAACTTGATGACATGTAGCGCAATGAGTAAGATAATACTGTTCGCCTTGTTCGAGCTTTACTAAGGCGGCCATTTGTGCATCGACCTCACCAAAGTCTGAGTCAGTAACCATAGCTAAGGCCTCCTCCCTCGCCTCGGCATGGCCCAACCGAGCAGCAACCATAATCAACGTATTGGATTTGACCGGTTCGTTCCATAACCTTTCTATAGCCGCCATAAGAGATTGTGGGACCTTCTCGACCGCCGGGCCTTGTGAAAGTCCCGCTTCCGCACCATCGAGCAGCTCGTCAATCAGTGAAGCGTTAGGGGCCAGATCAAATAAGGTAGCCAGATAGTTCAAATTTTTATCGCTAATCCCGGGTGTATAATTGGTTTCCCAGGACGTGTAATCTCCTTTGCCTCCGGGCATTCTGCTACTTGGATAATTGGCATACTCCATCCAGTCATCGTATGGATCGATGCGCGTAAAAGAAGGATTGTCGCCTCGCTCAGCGGCAAATCGCCGGGCAACCCGCCGGGCGAGGTGCTCTTCAAAAATGGGTGTCTGCCAGACATCCGGACTTTCAAGAAAGGCTATAACCGAATCAGGATCGGTTTCGATTTTAGCTTCAAGCGCCCACCAGATGAGCAGCGGAATGTGCTTATCCTCAACATCTTCACTGCGCGTCATCTGCTCACGCAGTATGGGCAGGGCATCTTCGGCCGGAAGGCGTTTACTCGTAGAGGCAAGCTGACTTCTTACTTCCGCATTGGGCTCGTTACGGGCCAACCCGACCATTCGCTCCCGAATCTCCGGGTTGATTGAACCGGTATCACCAAGCAAGCGGATCGTCCAGTATCTCACAAATTCATTAGGGTGGTCCAGTAAATCCAGCGCCCAATCGTGATCGATTCCTTCAATGAGGTTTATCGTCCAGAGCGCCTCAAGAGCTATTTGTCCGGTCTGGTTTTCGATCAACTGCCGCAAGGATGGCACAACTGAGGCGTCCGCTCTTTCTCCAAGCAGCCGGCGAGCCTGGCCTCGATACCATTTCCGCTCATCCGATAGTAGCTCGATCAACTGCTCATTGCTTAATTCAGTCAGATCGAAAGGAGCAATCGGCTGATGGCCTTCCGCCTGCAACCGCCAGATTCGCCCGCATGACTTATCCCAGGTGTCTACCGGCTGGACGTGGTTCATTCGAATATCGCACCAATCCGCAAAATAGACGGCGCCATCCGGCCCCACTGTGGTACCGACGGGGCGGAACCCACGGTCAGGCGTAGTAACCAAAGAATCGGTATCGATCGTGCTGAACGTGGAGCCATCTGTCAGAAAGCGCGAGGCTTGTATTCGGTTAGTCAGCGCCATGCCAGAGATATGCTGCCCTTCATAGCCCGGCAGCTTGCCTTCCTCGTATATGGCAAATGTCATTGAAAATCGCGCCATATAACCCTCATGGTCCATCTGATGAAAATATCCAAACGAATAAGGCGTGGTTAATGGACCGTGTTTCGACCAGCCTTTTTCATAGCGCCCTCCCTGAACTCGATGGTGTCCCCGGCCACTGTGGTTCGTCCCCGTAAATAGCCTTCCTCTACGGTCGAAGTCAAGCTCAAACGAATTGCCGCCCCCTTCTGAGAATAGTTCAAAATCTCCTAGTTCAGGATGGTAACGCCAGGCAACCTGCCCTAAGAAAGAAATTCCTTTCACCTCTGCCGTACTCGTACTACCCTGTACGCCGTAAATCCAGCCATCCGGCCCCAGGGTAAGCGAGTTGGCTATAGCATGAGTGTCTTCGAGCCCAAATCCTTCCAAGTGCACTTCCGGATCGCCGTCGGGGAGTCCGTCACCGTCATGATCAGGGTAAAATAGCAGATAAGGGGGGTTCATCACCCAAACGCCCCCGTGGCTCACCAGTACACTCGTCGTGATGTTTAGGCCTGTGATAACATCCTTATGTGAATCAAACACACCATCACCATTGGTATCCTCTAGCACCGTTATCTTATCAGCGCCTTTAACATGGTTAGGAGGTGGCGATGGAACGCCATCATAGCCGGCTCGAAGGTACTGGTCATAAAAATTAATGGTTACACCAGCCGGAAAAGGATACTGCTTATATTGCACGATCCATAATCGTCCGCGGGCGTCAAAATGCATGTCGATCGGCTGAGTTATTAAGGGTTCCGAAGCAATAAGTTCAATATCAAGACCTTCGGCAACCTCAAAATTCTCAAGAGATTCTTCAGGTTTTAAGGTCTCATCGTCGCCAACCCAGTCCATAAGCCTTTGACTATAATTTTCCCAATAGACCTCAGCGAATTGTTCAACTTCAGGCGTGAATGGCCAATCCTTCGAAGAAGATTCTGATCCTGGTTGACATCCAATAAGTGAGCATGAAATTAGGCAGCCCGTTACTAAGAACCAAAGCCTGGATATAAAATTAAAATTTGAGGTCATGGCCCTGTTTATGTTAATTAATTTTAAGTTTCTTATATGATATGTGAACCTGGTGGCTGTATCAAAAGGCGGCTGCGGCAAGCGTCCACGCTTGCCGGCGTGTGCACTCGTGCCGTATGAGTTCATTCCTCGCTAAGCGTGGACGCTTAGCGGAGCAGTTATGGGTAGAGACGCAATATCTTGCGTCTCTACCTTGCGCACCCACATCGCGGAATGCATTCCGTTAGTTAATTTTAATATTCCTCTAATTCCTCGTCCGTCCACAGGTCTCTGCGGCCTTCGGTCGCTTTACGGACTTGATTCACTTCATCCTGGGTGATTTGTTCTTTATCGTGCCAATTTGAACGTATATAACTTAAAATGGAAGCAATATCCTCATCACCCATCCACGAAAAAGGGGTCATAATACCTTGATCGCCGCGCTTCCCCTGAAGCAGTATACGAACCAGTGCTTCACGCGATCCCCCAGCCCATTCTGAGGCTCCCATCGCGGGCGCCACACCGTCGCCGCCATGACATTCGCTGCAGTTTCTTTCAAATAATATCTGACCTTGCTGAAACCATTCGGGGGCATCCGTTTCTACGGAGGCTACCTCGGCCTCCGGGACCGCATCTTCAACCGGTTCCTGCGCCCTTGCCATGATCCTTTGCTGCCACTCGGGTTTATGATCAACATCAGCTTCGGATAGCCAGTTGACCGTATGATAGATGGAATTCTTTGCCTTCTGGCCGTCTTCAAAGGTCAGCTCGTAAGCAATTTCCATCTGCATGACCGAGCGCATATCCGCGATCTCAAGGGTGACTCTCCTCCCGTCTTCAGAGACCGAGGCGGCCGTAATTTCAACAGGGTCACGCCCCTCTTCTTCAGGGTTTTCCAGAGAATATTCTGAAGACCCGTAGTCACCTGAGTAAATGTATTCCCATCTCTGTGCATTGTAGTTCTCTACATTCTGAGCACTTGACCGGTCAACCGGGTCTGTGAACTCAATCTCCACACCATCGGGGTTAACGCGTATGGCTTTAGGCAAATTTGCACGGCCCCCGGCGTAGCGTACCCGCTCAAGGCTTCCGTCCTCGGTCCCCAGTGTAGTCCAGCCGCGCAGCCCGGCCAAATACAGTTGTCCGTCGCCGGGATTAATGCTCCCGCGTATTACCCCTGATTCTGTTTCTATAGGCAGCTCTACAACACCCCCTTGCAATTTACCCCCTATTTCTTCGGTCAGCACCAGGAGCAGTCTACTCTGGCCATATGAACCCAGGACCCACTGGCCCGCAAGAGGGCCCCACCGGCTATCACCAGAATACGTTATGGACCCGGAGGAGTTGTTCACATCGTAGGGTATCCAGGATACGGGGGGCTCGAACTCTCCCACCGGCAGCCCTTCCCCTCCGTGGGGACGAAAGCCATAAAAGCCATTCTTCTTCATCACATCGATTCGTTCGACCGGCACCCAGTTTCCCTGCTGATCGGCGGAGAGTATTACATCATCCGCGCCTATACCCAGCGTATTGGCCCCCCGGGATCCCCGGGAGTATACCTCCCGTTCCATTCCATCCGGAGAAACCCGTACCAAGGCCCCGTGTTGAGGAATATCATCTGATGCGCGATTGCCATTCTTGAAAAAATAAAAGTACCCGTCGGAATCCACGTCCAGTCCCAGCGAGTGCGCCATAGGGTGGACGATGCCATCGTTGTTGAAGCTCTCGTAGTAGTCTGCTTCTCCGTTGCCGTTAAGGTCATGAAGCCGGGTTAACTGGCTGCGTTCGGTTACATAAATATCATCATTGACGATAGCTAATCCCATCGGGTAAAACAGGCCTGAAGCGAAGCGGCGCCACTTGACGTTTTCAAGCGTCTCATCAATTCCTGAGACGATCCATACATCGCCATTCCAGGTTGACACGGCCGCGCGGGTACCGTCTTCAAAGAAGTCCAGGCCGGAAAGCCGCAGCCAGGAACCCCAGGGATTGTCAAAGGGCAGAGGAATGCGATCAAGGACATAACCGGATTCATCTTCAGCGATATCCCCTGAAACTTCAATCTCTTCGCTCCAATGGGCGGGGCCTCCCTGAGTCATGGCTTTCAGGTCGGGCATTTCGGCATGATTGTAAGTCCTCCGGATCTCATCGAACAGGTTATCGCCGGATGAGCTCATTTCAAACAGCAATACTCTGACGGTTCGGGGCCCGTCAGACGGCTGCAAATGCAGCTCTATACGGCCTTGCTCACCTTCTGCCAATTTTGCATCATCGGCGGGGCCCGCTAATTGAACAGCGAAGGCACCATCTTCGGTGTTCAGTATGATACCCTGGTCCGTCGCCCTGTCAATGCTCCAGGAATCCCGCTTTTCGGTAATCAGTGCTTTCATCGCCTGATCAGAAGCCTCAACCCGTAAGGTTCTTGCAAAGGCCACGGATTCACCGTGTTGTATAGCTTCCGGCCATTCAAGTACGTTTGTTTCCCCCACCGAATACGAAAGCACGACCTGATCGTCATTTCGGTAATATCCGTGGTATTGTGCCCAATCACGAGGCAAGTTGCCCAGGCCGTCTTCGCGGGGGCCGTTGAAGCTTCCGTCTTTTGCCCACCCGGCAATCTCCGAAGTGGCAAAAACCTGCCGGCCTTCAAGGCTTGCGATGTCCGAGCCTTTGTAACTGGTGTAATCGGTCTCAGAAATATCCAGCCACCCGTTTACCGTACCCGTCGCAAAACGCATGAGATCGGTATCAAAGATCATAGCCGCGTTATGGTCAAGCCGGATAGCCAGCCCTTTCCTGACAAGGCCATTCTCAGGCCAATCCATTTTGATCGATTCGGCCAGTACAGGACCATAATCCATCGTCTGATAAGAACCAGGCTTTCCTTCATTATTTTCAGGAGAGCTCATTTCTTGTGTTGTGCAGCCTAAAAATAAAACTAAGGGCAATATATATATAGCGTATAAAGTAATTCGTGTCATTTTGTATAAAAATTTTATATCTAAAAGCTTATCAAATACCAGAACTATAATAGCAAATGATCCTGTAAAAGTTGAAGGGAGATTATTTTTCATCATTTATCGGGAATAAGGTCATTCCTTTCCTCAGATCTCAAGGGGTATGCCTTTCTTACGAAAAATACGCTCTGCGATCCTGCGGTAATTTCCACCGAAGATTTTCATGCGATCAGAATGTGATATAGATGCATCAAGTACTTTTGAAAGCTCTGTTGAATAGGACCGGCTCGGACCATGTCCCCCCCAGACAATTCGGTCAACTCCCAGCTGGTTTACGGCATAATCGACCGAACCAGAATGTGGATCAGATCCGGCGAATTCAAAAAAGACGTTTTCATGGGGTCGTATAGCCCGTGCTGCCAATTCCCAGTCGCCGCCGGCATGGCCACAAATTAGCGGCACATTGGGAAAACGCTGCGCCAAAATGGCCACATCCATGGGTGTTGATTCCCCCGGATTATTATTACCACCCGGATATCGCGGTGATCCACCAACTTTGAGCCAGGTATGAATATAGATTACGGCATCCAGTTCGTCCGCCAGACGAATAATTGAGTCATTCCGCGGATCATTACAGGTTATACCGAGCTCATTCCCACCTACATATTTGATTCCAATGCAGGGGCCTTGCCGGACCCATTCTTCCATCTTCGCGCAACTTTCATCTGGAAAACCAGGATCAATGGGTGTAATACCTGATATTTGACCCGGATTGTTTTTCAGAATAGCCCGTTGCTCCTCGTCATGAGAAGCCCGGACCAGAGGCTTTTGAAGAGTACCACCGATAGCAACAGGAATAACTCGTTCGATACCCATGCGTTCGACATAGAACATCATTTCATGGTGCTGTTCTATCGGATCGTTTGATGTGAGAAAACCATGGTAATGAGTGTCCCAAATGCGTAAATCAGTCAGTTGCTGACGATTAGGGATGCCGTAATCAGAGGGATCGAGGGTAAATTGTTGTGGGGTCATAGGAATTTTCTTCTTGTGGATTAACGGACCTGTTTTAATCCATTAACAATTGATCTTACTGGATTTATTTATGGAGTGGCAAAAATACCTCCAAAATATATAATGGGATTTATTTATTAAATAGTCTCAAGCTTGTCCCTGTTTTCATATACCTTGAGTATAGCATCCACAATATCATCCATATCTTCCCTGGTGCCTAGAAGCGGCCCGGGGCCATTCAAGACAAGCATTTCTTCATCGGTAATTTTATCGCAGTTGGGGCAACTCAATTCATTGCGGTATTCTCGAAGCCTGGAAGGCGAATACATTTTCTGATATACGTCTAAGTTTAATATGTAGTCAGTCCATGGCTCTCTATGTAATCCATTCGCTATGTATCCACTCAATGCAACACCTTCAGCTCGCACGGCCTGCAGAAATTTACTGCGTTCTGCATCATTAAAATGCTCCTTGCGATAGCTCATTGCATATTTGTAATGGGCACCACTCTCATTCCCTTCATAAATTTTTTGGGGGACAACTCCCGGGACATCTTTAAGTCTGGAGGTCAGGTAATTGGCATTCTCTTCACGTCGATCGAAGCGCTCTTTTACACCGGGCATCTGCCCCATTAAAATAGCTCCCTCAAATTCATTCATCCGGTATTTTGTTCCAATTACCGCATTGCGGCCCTGCCGGTCTGCCCCGCGGTTTTGCACAGCATAACATTTATCCATCAGTTCCTGATCATTTCCGACGATTGCTCCGCCTTCTCCACATGATATTACCTTACTTGCCTGAAAGCTGAAACACCCTAAATCGCCAATGGTCCCCAGTTTCTTCCCTTGATATTCAGCCAGGGCCGCTTGACAAGCGTCTTCAATCACCTTTAGATCATGCCTACTGGCAATATCCATTATGCGTTCCATGTCACAGGAGTATCCCATAATATGCACCGGCATGATGGCCTTGGTGTTTTTTGTTATTTTTCTCTCAATATCATCCGGGTCCATTTGATAACTTTCCGGGTCCAGATCGGCCATTACCGGCAGGGCCCGGCTCATTAAGATCGAAGAGATCGTACCCATATCCGTATAAGGCGAGGTGATGACTTCGTCTCCGGCACCTATTCCCAGAGCTTCTACACACGTACTTAGTGCCTGAGTTCCCGAACCCGTTCCTATAGCGTAGTTTGTTCCCAGCATTTGAGCAAACTCTTTTTCAAAGGTAAGAACGGTCCCTGTCTGGGACTGAATTCTTGACCATATACCACTTCTCGTAGTATTCACGACGGCATCTACCATCTTTTCATCCACATAAGGCCATTCAGGCCAGCTTTTATTCCTTCGTACCGCCTCGCCCCCCAGTATCGCTAGTTGGTTAGGACCATTAGTTATTTTTCCAAAAGTGGGTAGATTAGTAGAAACTACAGCAGCAAGCGAACCTGTAGATATTGTAGAGATAAATTTTCGCCTTGAAAAATTAGTTTTCTTCATAGTAACAGTGTTTAAATTGTGAATTATTATGGTTTCACTAAAATTAGGATTCCTTTTGCCTTATTGGATCACGGCCACCTAACGGCCTATTGAATTCATGGTAATGAGTATTTTTATACTTTATTCAGTAATTGACGTGCATTACCATTCATAATAGCCTGCATCTGATCTAAGGCCAAAGGTGACTCAAAAAGTTTTATTACATTCGCCTCTATTGGGAAATATGGTGCATGAGATCCGAAAAATAATCGTTCAGCAGGAACAGGCATTGCGGGGCCATTCCAGGGATCTCCTTCAATTAAGCGGCCTACTGAACCACTACCCTCGATACGGGAAATATCCAGAGAAACCTTCGTCTCCAATATCAGTTTTTCCAACTGGTTTCTTCCCACTTTATGGTTCCAATATAATAATTGCACTTTTGCCTCTGGTACCTGTTTCATGATATCTATCAGTGGTTCCACCTTCATATCACGAACGTGAACAATTGGATGATGAACCCTCGAATCCTCCATATTTCCGACAATCTGTATGATCATCTTTCGCTCAGCAGCCTGGCGCACCAATTGGGGGAATTCAGGGTGGTCCAGGTCAAAAGTTTGATAACCTGGATAGAGCCTGATGCCGGGCATGTGATAAACCTCATGGCACCGGCGTAAATCCTCCTCCCAGTCTGGCCAAGCTATATTTACCGTTCCAAATGGAAGCAGCATTCCATTTCCGTTGCCCCGGCATTCTTCTGTCAGGCGGGCATTCACCCCATCGATGTTTTTGTGAAATAATGCTTCAAAACTTCCCGCCCATGCCTGTGTGATTCGGTGTTTGCCTAACTTCGTTACCAGCGCATTTGTTCTGCTGTACTTTAGGTTTCTAAACGGCCATTCGAACAGATTTATATTTGTGTCGATGATCTCAGGTGTGGAACCAGCTGAGATCATACTGCTTGAGGAGTTTGCTTCTGTCTTTGATATCAGGGGTATCGGTAAAGAGAGACTCGCGGCTGCCAATAATGAATTGCTAAGAAATTTGCGCCGGTTAATATTCTTCATGTTTAAGTATTAATTGGTATGATCTTTATAAGAGCTTAATGCTTATGAAAACCCTCATTTTGGAAATGGTCAAGTTGTAATTGCAAAATTGGGAAAGGGCCATAAAACTTACTTTTCTTTAAAAGTTTCGCGAAGATAAGCTACTACATCACGAATCTCCTGGTTGGATATAACATTACCGAATGAGGGCATGTTATATCCCTTTCCTTCAGATATGGTGCTAATCAGTTCATCTTCAGACATACTAAGGGGGCCGGAGATACTGGTAAAATCAGGTGTTCCCAATTGAGAGGAACCACGCCCATCGGCCTGATGACAGACCGTGCAATATTGTTGATATGTTTCACCTCCTCTGACCGCATTTGCCATACCGTTATCAATTGTTGGTTCGGCCTCCAGTACCGTATCAGCAATATAAGTCTCGCCAGAAAGCAATCTGTTAGCTGTATAATAAGCCGTGGTGTTAAGCATCAAACGGCCACTCTGGCTTTCCAGCTCTTCCATCTGAAGTTCATAAATATAGCCGGGAAGCAATTCCAGTAACTCCAGGTCTACACTAGTACCTTCTTCAGAAGAAATTGCCTTCTCCACTGGAACCTCAACTTCATTGACTCGCAATGAACCGTTCAAAATATGGTAGTTATATTGAAAGCGGGTAATCTTGTAGTTACTTACATCGGCTAATTTTTCCGGAAGAAGCGCTTCCGTAAAAGAGAGGCTGAATCCGGTATCGGTCAAATCCATAGATAATATATCCACAGGGTTTTCGCCGGTCCAAACTACGCGTTGGATTCCTTCATCGCCTTCGGTGGGCATCCAGCCACGGACGGTTTGAGCTAGATAAAGGTTGCCATCAGGGCCAAAAGCATTATGCATGCTCCCCTGGCGTAAGCCCTGGTCGCGAAGAAATGGAAAAGCCGCTCCCTGATAAATACCATCAACTTTTTCAAGGTCTACGCGCATTAGAAGTTTAGATACATCGCCAAGAAACATTTGATCAGAAAACGGCCCAAATTCACCATCCGTCACATCCCAAACCGGTTGCCCAGGCGAAGTACCCATGGGGCCGCGGGGCAAATATACGGTTGGTGGTGTTCGCATTTCCTTAAGGTCCTCTGTAGTAATTTCTTTGGTGTTATATGTAGGATCCCATTTCAATCCTTCAGGATGGCCATAAAACTTTCCTTCTTCTACATGCAACAACACCGAACTCGGCACCCAGGCTCCGGAAACATCGGTAATGAACAACTCATCCTTTGAATTGATACCGATCCCCAGTGGTTGGCGAAGGCCGGTAGCTAATGGTTCAAATTCTCCTTCCGGTGTCACCCGAAATGCCCAACCCTGATATGGCACCACGGAACGATGTCCATCGGGTACACGGCCTTCTCCAGTCCAGGGTACTACTCTGTCCGGCTTTAATTCCCCGCGAGTCCATGGAAATTCACCAGCCGATACAAAACCAAGGCCTCCGTAAAGATTTCCCTGGCTATCGCGCGCAAGCCCGTAAGAAAACTCGTGGTAATTTCCAGTAATTCCCCAGGAATCGTTGACTGTTTCATAAAGGTCAGCTTTGCCATCACGATCAAGGTCACTTAGGCGAGTGATTTCCGGCCGTTGTATAACAAAAATATCGCCGTTTGGTACATCTGCAACTACACCAAATGGCTCATACAAACCGTGAGCGAAACGATCCCAATCTTCGCCGTCAGCACTTCGAATCCAGACCTCACCTCGGCGGTTGACTACAACCATCTCTCCATTTGGAGTAAAATCCACCCCGGAAACTTCTGGGACCATATGTTGAGGAAGTTCCATTGTTTCGACCGAATAAGCATAATTTTGCGTAGCCGATTGCAGATTAAAATCCTGATTTAATTCCTCACCCGATGTCACTTCTATTTGAAATTGTTCCTCCTCAAAACCCTCTGCCTGACTAATTAGGTTGTACTTTCCTGGCGGAACATTAAATGTGAAAATACCATCTTCGTTAGTCGTGCCTTTAATGCGTGAATTCTCACTACTAACCAATGCAGGCCCTTCTATCATTACAGTCCTACCAGGTAAAATCTCTTCTGTAATAGCGTCCCGGACTTCCCCTGTTATCCTTGCTTGATCATCTTGTTCTATCCATATACTGGCTGTCATAAATAAAGGCCCGGTAAACATCAATAGAACCATTACTATTACATGAATTAAATTTTTGTCCTTAGAAACCATATTTTTTGCCCATATATATGCTTTATATCTTGTACTTTTAGGTTATTTTTTATGCGAAATTTCTACAACAAAGCCCCCGCCGGCCCCATCATAACGAATATAATTATCTTCACGGACAGCACCGGAGATTGTCACTTCTGACTTGTTCTGTGGCTCCAACATTAGCCAGAATGGCTCGTCACCCTCAACTTGAAAATGCCGCTCTACGCCCTCGCCATTTTCAAGAGGCCGCATCTCTTCCCGGACCAGCCGGCCATTAATAGTATAGCTGAATTCCGGAAGCCCATCGACTATTCGATAGCCGCGAAACTGGTATTCAGGTTCACGGTCAGGAGAGCCGGTACGCATTGGCTGCAAACTATTTTCTGAATAAAAAATATCACCAATATATTTGGCAGGTTGTCCCTGTTTCGTGGTCCAACGCGGACGTAAATCGATATAATCACCGTCCCATATATAATTGATCCCACCACGCACCGGATCATAGCAGATACCCGGACCTTGGGGGAAAGTTATCGCAAAGGCACCGGGATGTGCCTCCGGCATATAGGTACGCTGTACCGAAGCCTTCGCCCCGGGAATCTGACGGCGGGTAACCCATAGAATACCATTGCCCAGCATCTTCAAATAATCAGGGTCCTGAAACATCTCAATGTGGAAGGGCACCAACCGGAAGATTCGGCCTCCTTTGTACTCGCGCGTCCAGGCCATCGGCGTTGTAACCTCCCCCACCGTCCCCTCCATGATAATCTGCACATCATCGGCGATATCCTCGTATTGATACATATATTGCTGAGTAGTGAATTCTCGTGCTCCGGTAAAAATCGGGTGTTGGTAAATATTAATAATATCCATTGATGGAGACCGGCGATCATCAGCATGAAATGTTCCTCGGTACTTCGCTCCCAGTACCTCCTGATCAAAGTCAGGGCAATTTTCCCAGGCGTGACTGGTCGAACGAAGGGCTACAAAGCCCTTTCCCGAATCGATAAACTCCCGCAGGATCATCAGGTCCCGCTCCGAGAGTGTTTTGCGCCGTACGTGGAAAACCGCAGCGTCGACCGTGCTCAACACCTCCAGCCCCTCTCCCTCGAATGAATTCGATCCTTCTTGAGAAGTCACTAATACACAGTCAATCGCGTAATTCTGCTCCAAGTGGTCCTTTAACAACGACATTGCCCGGTTAGCCTGATAAGACTCAGCATGCGCGCCGGATACCAAAGCCACGCGCAATCGCTCTTGGGCTTCAACATTCTGCGGATGAGACACAAAAGCTAAACCGACTAAAATTAAAGCGAGAAAAGCCATCCGGTTATGTTTTTTCATAAAATGATTTTTTTAAAAAAAATATCATTATTAAATAAATTGTCACTCATATCTATCAATCCTTCAGCCAATGGTGGACTGGTCCATGACCAATATTATGCAACTCACGCATATATTCATTCCAGG
>JBBDMV010000096.1:0-3759 GCA_040878115.1 Balneolales bacterium | reverse complement strand
ACGCCCGGTACGGGTAAGGGAAGCCACAGCGGCACGAGAAGTAAGCAGCCGCCTGATTGGCCACGGCTGTTGGTAACCACAGGATGTGTTGGTAGGCCAGGCTCCCGTGTGCAAGTTCGCCAAGCGTGGACGCTTGGCAGAGCGAGGTAAGAGGTGTCTACCATCCAGTTTCAACGCGGGCATACGTTCTGCTTGATGACCAACTTTTATGTTTTGTGGTTAAAATCATTACCTGATATATTATCCCCATGAATTCCCTATACCCCACCCTGGAGCAAATCACCGAAGAGCTAAAGAAAGCTGAAGGCAATATTATCGTCGAAGCGGGGGCGGGAACGGGTAAAACGTACAACCTGACCAATCGCATTCTTTACCAGGTCTCGGAAAAAGGCATTTCACTGGACCAGATCCTGGCCATGACGTTCACTGATTATGCCGCAGCCGAAATGCGGGAAAGGGTTTATACAGTTGTCAGTGAAGCTATAGAAACCGAAAGCGATGAGAACAAACGCCGTCACCTAATCCGGCAAAAGCGGGAATTCTCTAAGAATTATATCTCAACATTCCACTCCTTTTGCAGCAGGATCTTGAAATATTATCCGGATGAAGTAGCCGAAATCCCCATCACAAAGTTTCCGGATTCGCTGGATAACGAACCTTACGGCAGGCAGGACATTTGCTACCTGGATGCGGGCTTTGAGGTTCTTGGTACCTACGATGAGATTCTCCTTAAACAGGAACTGCTCAAAGAGTTCTACAAGATCTATAAAGATCACCCTCCGCTTCAGGCGCAGCTTAATATGATGCACTATACGGTACTTGAAGAGTTCCTGCAAAAGCTGAGTGATAAGGAGGATGATGAGTTACTGAGGGTAGCCGGGATGGGCCCTCGGGATTACCTTTCCTGCCTGAAGGGCCTGCTAAAGGATTTGAAGACTAAGCAGCAGCCCGTTATTGACCGCGCCTGGCAGATGGTCCAGGCCAATAGGCGCTGGTTCAAAGATCCTGATGCTATTACCGGGTGGGAGGCATTTGCGAGGACATGCATCATTAAAGCCGGAACGATCAGGCTGGGCAAGCTGAATAAAGAATATAAAGCCATAGCGGCTGAGGAACTGAATCCGTTGCTCATAGAATTTTGTGATAAAGAGCGCTTTATCGAACCGCTTGAAAACTACCTTGCCGGGGATGAAGATGTTATTCTGGAAGAGCTCAAAGGTTATAGAAATAATGATGAATTCAACGCCAACCATGAAACCTGGCACAGCCTGATTGAACTGGCCGACCTCAGCCTGAGGTGGTCGGCCTTTCTTCGGTACAAGCGCGTGAGCAAACGCACGCTGAACTTTGACGACATCATCTGGTTCATTCGCCGCCTCTTCAAAGAAAAGCCCTACATCGCCGAGGCACTGAGCACCCGGTTCAAATATATCATGATCGATGAATTCCAGGATACCGATGAGAAACAATGGGAGATCATCCGGGCGCTGGCTTCACTGAACACCGAAAGCAAGGTGCTGATCGTCGGTGACATCAAGCAGGCCATCTATGGCTTCCGGGGCGGGGATGTGACGATGATGGACAGGGCACGCAGTGAGATTAGGGCAGCTAAGCCCGGTGCTTATAAAGCTTTTGAATTATCCTGGTCTTTCCGCTCGAACGACAGCGTTATTAATTTTGTAAACCGCCTTTTTGATTTCAGCTTTAATCATGTGGAGGAACGAAAGCCTTATATGGCGGAGGCCCAAAAGCTGTTGAGGCCACCAAACAACATTGGCAACAGCAAAAACCACCCCGGCGAAATACGGGTTTTTGAAGGCCCGGGAGAAGCTTTTGGACCGGATGAGCTAACTCAGCCGGCCAGGAAGTTATATGAAGATGATGCCTGCCGGTTGGAAGCGTTGCGTATTGCCGACTTCCTGGACCAAATCAGGCGGGGCGAAAAGTCCGGCTACGAGCGCATCAGTGAACTGATGAAGCAGGGGCAAAGTGCCGTTGGGATGCTTTTCAAAAGGCGCAAAAACCAGCATTATTATGAACAGGCTTTAAAGCTCTACGGTTTACCCTATACCGTGAGCAGCGGACGAGGATTTTTTAACCGGCAGGAAATTATGGACTGCCACAACCTGCTGGCTTTCCTGCAGGATGCATTTGATGATCTTTCCCTGGTTGGGGTGTTGCGCTCGCCATTTGTTGGGCTCTCCGACGCTGGTCTCCTGGCCGTCAGGAACACGATGGATGATCCTGAAGGGAAGCATTATTCTACTTATTGGCAGGCTGTAACGGATTGGGAATGTTGGGGTGAAAACGCATTAATTGCCCCGGATAAACTTGCTTTGGGGATGATCCCCTTTCTCAAAAGTCTTCGGGATAAAACGCCCTATTCAAGAGTATCGGACCTTTTAGAAGAAGCTGTTTTTGATACTAATTTCTTAAATGGATTTATCCGTGATCCTCAGGCCCGGCAAAATGTAATCAAGTTGATTGATATCGTTAGGCAGCTTGAAATGTCAGGTCGCGGTAATATGTTTGAAATAGTGAACTTCCTGCGCATCCAGATGGAAGAAGAGGTCGTTGAAGCTGACGCTGAGCTTCCGGAACCGGGTATTATACAGCTTATGACCGTACACGGTTCCAAGGGACTGGAATTCCCCATGGTAGTGCTGCCCGACATGTGTGCCTATAATACCTATGGCGGCAGCCGGATCTATGAAACCCCGGTTGATGACCCTTTGTTTGATTTACCGATATTTTCCTATAATCCCAAAGACCGCGAGGGGAATAGCGAAAACGACGTGTCGGTGGTCCATAAAATGATTAGCGAGCAGTGTAAGCAGCGTGATAAGGCTGAGCTAATTCGCCTGTTTTACGTGGCAACCACACGTGCTGAAAGTCATTTAGTATTGGGCCATACGGTCAACTATTTTAAAAAAACAACAGATAATCGTGACGGTTCTTTTTCAAAGCTTCTTCAAGGGTGGATGGATACCATAAACGATCCCGAAGATTCCGCCTTATTTGTTCATGATATACTAGAAAAAGAGAAAATTGAAGAAATATCAACGAGGATCAGGGCTGGGCATCAATTGCCGGTCAATGGGGAAAAAGCAAAAACGGAAACGGTAAATTTTGAGAAGCTATCACAAGTTTCGAAATCCGCATCACGGGGGGTGAAAACCGTCACTCAAACCAAAGATGAAGCCATCACAGAATGGAAGGTCAAAAGCCAGTGGGCCACCATCAGTGCTGCCGATGCGGGAACCATTATACACCGGGCCCTTGAGGTCAATCCGAATGCCGGGTGTATAGATAAACTGCTGGTGAATTTAATGGCTTCACTGGGTTATCCGGATGCAGATAAATTGGCTGATGAAAACGGGGTGGTTTTGCGCCGTCATATCGTTAATGCACAAAGCTCCCTGGACGCCAACTTTTCGGGAGCATCACGCATCATGAAAGAGGTGCCATTCGAGGTTGAAGATGATTCATCGCCCGATGCTAATTTCATCCGGGGGACCATTGACATGCTCATACAGGACAATGGCGGGAATTGGTGTCTGATAGATTTCAAAACGGCCTTGCCCGAAGAAGGCGCACTTGCTGAATTTTCGGCAGGGCAGGGTTATAAAGGACAACTGGAGTTGTACCAAAGCGCCTTCGAAAAGCTTACATCAGGCACCATCCTCGATGAACATGTTTATATTCTGTTCACAGGGTTCGAGGGAGGGAGGTTGCTGAGTTTGAGAGAGTTGAGGTGAA
>JBBDMV010000095.1:0-3764 GCA_040878115.1 Balneolales bacterium | reverse complement strand
TGATCGCCATCACTACCTACCCCTCCACCACCGCTCATCTGCCACTGCCCCGCTCAGTCAAGCGTCTGCGCTTGACGAGCTTGCACCCAGTAGCACTAATATAAGCAACAAGCTCCTGGTAATATAGATGCTATGGTCCTTGAACGTGCATGAGTGGTTCATCACTTCCCGGGCGTTGATCCCTCGTTAAACGTGGACGTTTAACGAAGCGTTTATCTCAGACCACGCTCCGTTAAGCATAGGCGCTATAAAGATTTACAATTCTATCTTTATTCCCAAAGGATTTTGTGGATGAGCACTGCTATAATAATAGTGCTCTGGAGAACTTACAAATCCTGCACGTACGGGATTTTCATGTACATAATCCATCTTCTGCTTAATTACACCATTGCTAAAAAGAAGTACCGGGTGATATGTATTTTGCCAGAACTGATGATATTTATTTAATTTGTTAACCGAAGTCTCCGACTCAAAGGTTTCTATCAACCAGTTTCTCCTACTCTCCTTTTTGTTTCTCGCTATCATATCGAATAATTGCTTGGAAGTGTAGGTCTTAAAGTCTCTGACTACTGAACTTAAAGGGCTCTCCCGTGACCTTACTATAAGATGTAAATGATTGGTCATTAAAGCATAAGCATATACCTCAAGCCCTTTGTGTTGTATGCAGTAATCAAGGCTTTCTATTATGAAATCATTATATTCTCTTCGGATGAATACATCCATCCAGTTTACAACTGTGGTTGTAATAAAATGAACTTCTTGGGGAGAGGATTTACGGTTCATAATTATAAATTAATAAATTGATATTGATTATCATAATTACCAATTTAAAATTTCCATCCCCGATCGAGCGTCTGCGCTTAGCGAACTTGCACCCAGTCACACCGCTCAGTCAAGCGTCTGCGCTTGACGAGCTTGCACCCAGTAGCGCCGGTGTAAATAATAAGCCCCTGGTAATATAAATGCTATGGTCCTTGAACGTGTATGGGTGATTTATCGCTTCCCGGGCGTTGATCCCTCGTTAAACGTGGACGTTTAACGAAGCGTTTATTCTCAGACCACGCTCCGTCAAGCGTCCACGCTTGACGAACTTGCACCCAATCGCGCTGATATAAGCAATAAGCTCCTGGTAATATAGATGCTGGTCCTTGAACGTGCATGGGTGGTTTATCACTTCCCGGGCGTTGATCTCTCGTTAAACGTGGACGTTTAACGGAGCGTTTATCTCAGACTACGCTTCGTCAAGCGTCTGCGCTTGACGAACTTGCACCCTGTAGCACTAATATAAGCAACAAGCTCCTGGTCATATAAATGCTCTGGTTTTTAAATGTATATGAGTGGAGTACTATAATTTATCTTAACGTGATCAGTTATATAACCTTCACGTTATAATTTCACAACACATACATGACCTATTTATCTACTGATAACCTTTCCAAGAATTACGGCATTAAAGTATTATTTGAAGGTCTTACGTTTGGCATCTCCAAGGGCGACAAAACGGCGCTCATCGCACAGAACGGTACCGGTAAATCAACCATGCTGCGCATCCTCGCCGGTAATGACGTGCCTGACAAAGGCCGGGTGATGACCCGAAACGGCATCCGCATCAGCTTTCTGGAACAGGAGCCCAAGCTTGATGAAACCATGACTATCAGCTCCTTCATCTCCGGGGGCAGTTCGGAAACGGTTAAAATTGTGCGGGCCTACGAGAAAGCCGTAGAGGACCAGGCCCATGATTTCAATACCAGAACTCAAAATGCCTTCGAGGCTGCCTGCGCCGCCATGGATGCCGCCGATGCCTGGGACCATGAACAGCGTATGGAGCAGATTTTGGGAAAACTGAACATCCATGACCTGGACCAGTCCATTGCCTCCCTATCCGGAGGCGAGCGAAAAAGAGTGGCCCTGGCCTTTGTTTTGCTGGATAACCCCGACATGCTGATCCTGGATGAGCCTACCAACCACCTTGACGTGGAGATGATAGAATGGCTGGAGTCCTTTCTCATTCAGGCTAATACGACCCTCCTTATGGTTACTCACGACCGGTACTTCCTGGACCGTGTGTGCAATCATATCCTGGAACTCGAAGGCGGCAAGCTCTATCATCATAAAGGAAACTACGGCTACTTTCTGGAAAAGAAAGCCGAGCGCGAAGAAGTCGAGCAGACCGAAACCGCCAAGGCCGGGCAACTTATGAAGAAGGAGCTGGAGTGGATGAGGCGGTCACCCAAAGCACGTACCACCAAGTCAAAATCACGTATCAGCGCCTTCCATGATACCAAAGAGAAAGCCACGAGCCGTAAGAGCAATCCGGAATTGCGCCTGGATGTTAACATGACGCGGATGGGCGGACAGGTCCTTGAGCTTAAAAAGGTATCCAAGAGTTTTGATGATCTGGTTATCCTCGATAATTTCAATTACTCCTTCAAGAAGGGCGAACGCATCGGAATTATTGGGAAAAACGGAGTGGGCAAAAGCACCTTTCTTAAAGTCATCACCGGTGAAGAATCTGCCGATTCCGGCGAAGTTAATACGGGCGCGACCATTGTGTATGGTCATTACCGCCAGCAAGGAATTCAGCTCGACGAGGAGAAAAGGGTTATCGAGGTTCTCAAAGATGTCGCTGAAGTCATTGAGCTTGCCAACGGCAACCGCATTACCGCCTCACAGTTTTTGGAGCATTTCATGTTCACCCCGGAGATGCAGTACACGCCGGTCCAAAAGCTTAGCGGCGGGGAAAAACGCCGTTTGGGGCTAATGATGGTGCTCATTAAGAATCCCAATTTCCTGATTCTCGATGAGCCGACTAATGACCTGGACTTGCTCACCCTAAACAAGCTTGAAGAGTTCCTGATGGATTTCGGAGGATGCCTGCTGCTGGTATCCCACGATCGTTTCTTCATGGACAAGCTCGTTGAGCATTTCTTTGTTTTTGAAGGAGGCGGTGTGGTCGGCGATCACAACGGGACCTGGCAGGAGTACCGTGAGAAACTTAATGCAGCCGATACGGAACGCAAGAAGGAAGTAAAGGCGGCTAAAAAGCCCCCAATCGCGAGAAAGGAGCCCCCCAAGGCAAAAAAGCAAACGCTGACTTTCGCCGAGCGTAAAGAATACCAAAAGCTGGAAAAGGATATTTCCAGCCTCGAAAAAGAGAAAGAAGAACTCGAAACCCAAATGGGCAGCAGTTCCCTCAACCCCGGCGAACTACAGGAGAAATCCGCCCGATTTGGGGAAGTCCTCGAACAAACCGAGCAAAAAACCCTCCGCTGGATCAATCTAGCCGACAAGCTGTGAGCAGGTTCATATGTTTGGTGTGATTAACCCAAACCATCGCCGCTCCGTCACGCGTCCACGCTTGACGAACTTGCACTCAGTCGCGCTCATACAAGCAACAAGCTCCTGGTCACACAAATGCTCTGGTCTTTGAACGTACAACTTCCCGGGCGTTGATCCTTCGTTAAACGTGGACGTTTAACGGAGCGTTTTCCTCAGAGTTGTCAAATTTAACCAGCCTGTATTTCGAATAGTAGGACCCAAAGTTGTCAAATCTAACTAGCCTGTATTTCATATAGTAATAACATTTCAGAAGCAACGAGAAAGATTTGACAACTTTATATTAGGGTGCATAAGGCGGTAGTTGGATTGTGTAAGAGTTAAAGTAATCCCGGCCAATTTTCTATCTGAGCGCCGGCGCCAGAGGATTGTGATTGAATGCTTTAACTCTAACGCCGGTGGGTGCGAGTTAAAATTGGCCTTGATTT
>JBBDMV010000094.1:0-20806 GCA_040878115.1 Balneolales bacterium | reverse complement strand
GAATTGGCGGCATGGGCGGAGGCATGGGCTTCTAAATTGGGCCTATCCGTTCAACGCTTGTCGTTGTCAATAAAAAGCCCCGGTATTGTACAATATCGGGGCTTTTTTATGGGTGTAAGTAAAATAGTTGTCTATCCTGAAAAGGATAGGTCATTACCTCAATTTATCGACTCATCGCCCTTCAAAAACATGGTCTTTCCGTGGAAACTTTCATCGTTGGTAAAGATCATCCTGACGACCATTTCTTTGGCTTTCTCCAAAGTGATTTGCTCGGTGGAGTGGAGCATAGCTTGTTCAATGATCTTTTCCATAACGGTTGAATCGATCAGCCCCATATCGTACAATTCCAGCAGGTATCCGTGAGTATCACTGGTAATCATCATTCGCTCTGCGAAATGGAGAATACGGTGGGCCTTCGGCTTATTTGATCTTTCTTCATCCTTTTTTGAATCTTTTAGCTCCCCCGCCTGATGTTTTTGCATAATCCACGACCATGCTGCGCTGATCTCGGCATTATCATATTCATGCAAAGAATCAAGTTTCACTTCGTTGAGCTTATCTCCAATGCGCATTCTGCGTACCAGAAAAATAATAAGATCAATCACATTATTTTGCATAGGTTTTCAGGATGTGGTTTATATAAAAGCTTTCTTTATCTCTCATGATAGTTTTTTGCTCTGCGGTCTTGTCATCATAACCCGTAAGATGCAACAATCCGTGGATAAAAACACGAAGAAACTCTGACTTTACGTCGGTATTAAAATCATTAGCCTGTTCAACTATTCTTGGTGCACAGCAAAAAAGAGTTGCCTCAACAGGGGCGTTATCATCAGGTTCATTATAACCAAATGTGATAATATCAGTTATATAATCATGATTTAGATGCTTTTGATTGATTTTCCGGATTTCCGTTTCATCTATGTAAACAAGCTCAAGAAAAGAAAAGACGCCATCTTCGTATTTGCTAATGGCTTTTGCGGCGCCAACGGCCATATCCTGCGATAAAGGAATACGAAGATCAGTTTCATTGAGTATATTAATATTTATAGAATGCTGTTCGGCCATTAGTTCGGGATGATTAAGAGGGATTGTTTCCTTCAATCATCAAAATCAAATCCCTCATAGTCGTGATTTTCTGTCACAAAAAGTGTAGCACTGCCCATAATAGCTCCCCGATATAACTTGGTGAAGTCTCTTTTTAAAAGGAGACCGCTGACGTTTGTATATAAACTGCATACGGTTTCCTTTTTTATGAAAATCCAGTGGGTTTTTTCCAGAAAAAAGTTACCTGGGTGAGCATCTTTGCATATTAGACTTTGCTGATTAAAATTTCTAATTCAATATAATGCTTTTATTAAGAATTACGAAAATTCACGGCAGTCTCTGTTAAAGGCCCATTCCCATTCTATCTATATGATTTTCGTTTTCCTCTGCTGAACCCGGGAAGGGTAATCTTCCGCCCGTAATGGACTCAACCTGTCCAACCATGTCCATAGCTTGTTCTTCCATATCGGATACAAAGTATATACGCTGGATGACCATCAGTAGGCTGGAATCGTATGAAACGTCGCGTATCAGATCTTGACGGTTATCCGCAAGTCTGCTCATCTCATTTTGCATAGAACGGCGCCTGTCGGCACTTAACTCACGGCCTCTTTCATCCAGTTCATTCTGCCTGGAATTAATTTGATTTTCAATTTCGTCAACACGTTCCATATTTTTTGTTAACGACTGCGTAAGTTTTGGATAAGCAAGTTCCGTTAGGTTCAAGGCCCTTTCTGTTTCATCTAACTGTGAATATTTGAATGCATAATTGAGCATAGACCCGATATTTCCTTCCACCACATGGAACGGAATTTTATCCTCACCCCAACGCATCCAATAGGCGGCGCTGTCGGGTTGGTTCAAGTCGGCATAGGCGGAAGCCTGCCGGTTAAATATGTTGCGGTAATTGTCCAGCATCCGCCGGATATTCTCATCGAAGTAGGCATCCTCATTGTCAGTCTCACGGAAACGAAATGAATTGAGACGTTCAGCATGAATTTCAGGATCTACGGTTCCATAGTTGCCATCATGTTCCTGGGGAACAACACGGAAGGCTTTACCTTCAAGTCGGAAGTAATTCTGCAGGTCCAACTGGCTATCCTGAGAAACGGTTATCGCAAAATAAACCGGCCGGACCCACTGGTTCGTTTTCAGGATATCCAGCACAATGTCATCCTGAATTCTGGTATAATACAACTCGTTGCCCTGTCGGTCCTGGCCCAGGAACGAGCCCTCAAAATCCCACCTGACCTCATCATCAAGCTCCTCTACCGGAATTTCAAAGCCCATATCGGTAGTACTGACTTCCACTTCATTACTGATGGTGATCTCCGGATTATTGATCGAAGCCTCTGTACCGGTATTGCCCCCTTCATGCTTTTGCCTAAGCAACTCTTTGTCAACAGGTATCACAACATCACCCGGAGTGTGAAAGTCCTGCGGACGCTGGAAATCGAATTTATCCTCCAGGCTATCTACTTCGTCATCTGTAAGGGATATGGGAACTGGCGGCGAGTTGTGGTTCCATTTGTTCTTCATTTGTTTGATATACCACGGGGTATTGAGCAGGCTCAAGTTCACCACCCGAACATCGGTCCGAACGCCTTCAACTTCCTGGAGATACCAGAGCGGGAACGTGTCATTATCACCATTGGTGAAGATGATGGAATAAGGGGCCGTGCTGTTTAGAAGGTTGTAAGCATAATCGGATGCTACGTAACGTAAGCTTCGGTCATTATTGTCATACGTTTGTGAACCGATCAGCAGGGGCCCTGCAGCCAGACAAAAGGCCAGGGCTGCATAGGCGATAAATTTATTTTGTTTTAAGTAATCTTTTATCAGTTCTATTAAGCCGGTCGTGCCCAGGCCTATCCATATAGAGAACGCAAAGAAGGATCCCGTATAGGAATAATCCCTTTCCCGAGGCTGGAACGGAGTTTGGTTCAGGTAAAATACAATGGCCAGCCCTGTTGCAATGAACAGGACGAGCACACTGAAGGCGCGTTTCCAGTCTTTTTGGAAGTGATAGAGCATCCCCAGTAATCCCAATAAAAAGGGCAGGAAGAAGAAGTTATTATGGGCGGGATTGTCTTCATTATCACTGGACGAGAATCCTGCTGTCCAGGGCGCATCCTGAATGTCGCTGTCCCTTCCGATAAAGTTCCAGTTAAAATAGCGCGTGTACATATGCCCGACCTGATAGCTCCAGAAGAAATGCCAGTCACTGTCATATTCAGCATATTTCTGCATATGCCGGGGATCTGAAGAATGCCGGCGTGGTAAAAGTTTCTCTTCCTGGCTGATTGAGCCTATTTCATTGTCGAAGCTGTTTCCGGTAAAGAGGGGCGGCTGCCCGTATTGTTCGCGCTTCAGATAGCTGATAAAGTTCTCGATAGTATCAGGAGAGTTCTGATCAATGGCCGGATCTACTTGAGAACGGATGTAGATGAGCGAAAAACTGGAATAACCGATCAAAATGAGCACATAACCAATCAAAACAATGTTGGCAAGCCGCATTTTTTTCTTATGGGTGTAATAGATACCATAACTTAGCATTCCCAGTAACAGAACAATGAATGCGGTTACACCGAGCAGCCCACCTGTAAATTCTTCAAAAGCTTCGGCAGCCGACGGTAAGTAAATCATGGTAATAGGGTAGATCGTAAAGAATGCTGCAACCGAACAGGCTCCGGCGATCAGAAAACTCTTAAGCTCAAATTCATACTTCTTGAAATAGATGATCAGGCCTGCAAAAAAGATCACCAATAAACTCAACAAGTGGACCCCAAAAGCCAGGCCAAATACATAGATGATCAGAAGAAGCCATCTTTCATTACGGGGCCGGTCATGGTTTTCTGACCATTTAAGGACCAGCCAGACCACTAATGCCGTGAACGTAAGAGAGAGGGCGTAAGTTTCGGCCTCAATGGAGGTAAACCAATGGCTATCGCTTACCGCAAAAGCCAGTGCACCGACCAGTCCGCCTCCATAAAGCCCTATCTTATCGATCGTGCTGAGGCTGTCAGGATGTCCTTTCCATTCGCGCACCAGTCGCACAATAATCAGGTAAAGCAACATTACCGTTATAGATGAAGCCAGAGCACTCATCACATTAATGCTGTATGCTACCGACTCGGGATTGGCAAACATCGAAAACAAACGGCCGAGTAACAGATAAAACGGTGGGCCGGGTGGGTGAGGTATTTGCAAACCCCAGGCGGTGGCGATTCGCTCAGCTGGGTCCCAAAAACTGGTTGTTGGAGGAAGTGTTAATAAGTATAATACAAAAGCCGTTAAAAAAGCGACGGCGGCAAATATTTTATTTAACGTTTTGTGATCTTTTTGCATCTGGCGTTAATGGTTTATACGGAAATGGCTTATTTTAGCCTGTTCCAAAAAATAATGGCACGTAATAATAGCAATACGATTTCCTATAATCAAAGGGTGACCAAATGGAACGGCAAAAGTTACGTAAGGTTTTAATGCTTTTAACGATTCTATGTCTCAGCTAATGAATAATCGGCAGCTACACTATTATTAAATATTACTTAATGAACGTTATTAGACTTTTAATTATTTCATTCTCTTTGGCCTTAATAACAGCTTGCGGCACAACACAGACGGTCAAAATTACAGAGACTGCCCCAGATATTGAAGAAGCTTCGCAAGAAAACGGTTGGACTATCCCCGACAACAGACAGCAGTTTTTAAGGCCGAGAACCTGGGACCTCCAACACCAGAAGCTATGGGTGCGTTTTGATTTTAAACAGGAACAGGTAATCGGAAATACCGAACTGTTCCTCACGAGCCTGAGCAATCGGAATAATGAGCTCATTCTTGATGCAAAAACCATGGTATTTGATTCCATCTATACCGTTCACTCTGGTGAGCACCTTGCATTTCGCCAGGATTCCGCACGGGTTACCATCGATCTTCCGGAACAGTATAATCGTGAAGACAGTCTGTTTATAGGCATTAGTTATCTAGCCAGCCCACCTGAGCGTGGACTTTACTTTGCAGATCCTCAAGATCTTGATCCCACAAAACCCACTCAGGTCTGGACCCTGGGCCAGCCTGAAGACAACAGTTTTTGGTTCCCAACCATCGATTCCCCCATGGAGCGCAGTACCCATGAAACCTGGATATCCGTGCCTGAACAATATAAAACACTCTCCAACGGCGCATTAATCGAAAGCCGGGTTCAGCCCGGTGACTCCCTCAGAACCGATTACTGGATGATGAATAAACCTCATGCGCCCTATTTGTTTGCTCTGGCTGTAGGAGAATATGATATCACGAAGACCTGGAATCATGATGTATTGTTTAGATATTATACCGAACCCCAGTATACTCAATACGTGGACCTGATTTATAAAGACACTGAGGATATGCTCGAATATATAAAATCCCACACAGGAATTGACTATCCGTGGGGATTCTACGCCCAGGTTCCCGTACACGATTTTATAGCCGCCGGTATGGAAAATACCACGGCGTCTATGTATTTCGATGATATTCAGGTTGATGAACGCGCCCATCAGGATATTTCCCACCAGGGGCTGCTCATGCACGAGCTCATACACCAGTGGTTCGGCAATTATGTAACCTCAAAGAACTGGGCAAACCTTCCGCTGAACGAAGGTTTTGCCAATTACTTTGAAATCCTTTATGCCGGTTACAGACAGGGGGATGATGAAGCGATCTGGGAAAGCCTGGTGAACCGCGATCAATACTTCACCGAAGCACAGACAATAAGAAGACCCATCATCTTCAACAGGTATAACGAGCCGGAAGATATGTATGACCGGCACACCTACGCCAAAACAGGGCAGGTGCTGCGCATGCTGCACAATTACGTAGGCGGCAAAACATGGTGGTCGGCATTAAACGCCTATCTGACAGAATATGCTTTTGATCAGGTAGATGTCTCCGATCTGCAGAAAATATTTGAACAAGAAACGGGGGAGAACCTGAATTGGTTCTTCGAGCAGTGGTTCCACCAACCCGGTCACCCGGAACTTGAGGTTTCGGCAGATACAACCGGTAATGAGCTACAGGTTAGAATCCGTCAGGTCCACAACACGGAAAGGCAACCGGTATTCACACTTCACACAGAACTTGAAATAAGTACAACCAACTCATTAACAATTGAAGAGATAACGATAGACAAACCCGATTCAATCTATCGCTTTACCCTTGATGGAACTCTGGAAGATGTAATCCTCGACCCCAACAGCGTGCAGCTTGCCGTGGTAAGCCAGCATGGTAACCATGCTGCCGATATGGACAGGCTTGATCACCCGTCAGTCGCTTTGAGAGAGTATTCCATTCGGCAGTTAAGTGAAGCCGAATGGAGCAGCGAAATAGAAAACGCTATACTGCATCTCGCAGAGCATGATCCTTATAAAGGCATCCGCAGCTCAGCTATGGAGCTACTCGCTGAAAACAGCCATGATGGCTTAACGGACTTTGCATTATCCCGCATCTACGAAAACGAACCTGAAGGTCCAGTTCGCAGATACGCCCTGCAATTACTCGAGGATATTGACAGTCCACAAGTTAAGAATCATATAAAAAGCATGACAACTGATACTAGTTATTATGTTGCTGCTGAGGCAATAGGTCTTTATGGTACCAAGTATCCGGAGGACGCCCATAAAGCTTTGGCGAAATTCAGCGATGAGGACTCTTATGATGAGGTCATCCGAACGGCATTAACCGAAGCACTCATTAACAGTCCGGCCATTGAAGCCTATCAAATTCTTTACCAGTTAGCCGAACACCAGGGTGATTATGATTACATACGAATGGCACTGGCGGGGTTATCCGCTTTCGTCCAGGAGCACGATGTGGAAGGTGAAATAAAGGACCTGTACAATGAGAAGCTGAACGATCCCTACGAAGCCACACGGACCACTGTTGAGTCTAGCCTGGAATATTTCGATAACGACGTTGATGATTAACCGCAAAGGCCACGAAGGTCACAAAGTTTTTTTCTTTGTGTTCATCGTGGCCTTTGTGGTTTATGGCAAAGCTACTGCCTGGGTTTAGCCCTCTTTTCCCTAAAACTTTCTTCTCTTGGTGAAATGGAATATTACAAGACCAAAAGTTGTGAACATGCTTATCCAACCGATCAAATCCCCGTGGCGGGTGTAGAAGGTTTGGGTGTCATAGACAGATGCATTGTATGTGAACCCATCGCGGGTCCAGTATTCGGTTTTAACGTGAACCCGGCCATCAGGTCCGATAGCACCGGACAATCCATTATTCGCGCTCCGGATAACCGTTCTTCGGTTTTCTATTGCGCGTAATTTAGCGTAATCGTAATGTTGAATGTGTCCGCTGGAATTACCCCACCAGCCGTCGTTGGTGATCACAGTAATGATATCCGCTCCGTCAAGAACAAACTTCCTCACCCAATCGGGATAGACAGAATCATAACAGATTAAAGCGGGGATACGGTGTCCATTAACATCAAACATGGTGCGGTCAATTCCCTTGCCGAAAATGGCTATGGCACCCCAATCTATTCCGGTGGCTTCAAAACGAGAGAGGAAATCAACAAAAGGAAATCGCTCGATGAAAGGAACAAGTTTGGCCTTTTCATAATGTAAAATGGTTTTGTCGGGATAATGGGCCACAGCAGCATTGAAAACATTGTATGGCATGCCGCGATAATGACCACGATACAAATCAGGGGCTTCATGTTCTTCATAAAGCCGGATTACCGATGCACCGCTGATGACCGGGAAATCCCATTGCTCTGCATATTGCATGATTAGGTTATCCATGGTAGATGGATAACCTAATTCGATATTACCAATCAGAGCGTTTTCAGGCCATAAGGTAAAGTCTGTGTTGTCGGTCTTTACGGAATCGGTGAATTCCAGGAGATTTTCCAAAGGTTCATAAGGATCACTGTAACCTGCCATATCAAGATAGGAATCGTAGTTGGGTTGCATGACAGCGACTTCAATAGAATCAACAGGTTCGTCATCGTAGCTCCAGAACATGACAAGTGAAATAGCAAGAGGTAGAACAACAGCAATTGCAGTAGCAATCATATATTTGCGTGATGGCTGTTGGGTAACGTGATAAATCAGTGATGCTGAAAAAATGACCCAAAAACTAATTCCCAGGACTCCGGTTACGGAAATATATTGAATAAAAGGTATCGCATTGGAGAAACCGTTTCCTAATGTCAACCAGGGCCAGGCGAGATCCCAGCGGTGGTGTAGAAACTCGAATGTAACCCATGCCGAGGCTTGCAAAAATGCAACCAAAAGGGGCTGATTGAAGCGTTCTCTGGCAAGCTTTATTAGCGAAAACGGTATCGTCATGAGTATGGAATTGGCAACAATGGCAGGTATCCCGGCCATAATGGTTGCAATTAGGAGCCAGTACGTGACTATCACATTCCAGGTCACAAAACCTGCGAAACCGATCAGGGCTGTTTCCCGATAAGATGTGGTCAGGTCACAAACACGCAAAAGGAAAACAAAAGCCGGGACCATCAAAAATGGAAAAGGAAATGGCGGGAAGCTTAGCCCGAGCAACATCCCTGCCGCAATACTCAGCCACCATTTCTGATCCCAGAATTGTTTTAAATAATTCATTTTGGCTTCCTTTAGTGTATGTGCCTGATTATTCTTCATAACCGGCGCCGGCAATGATCACTACAATTTCTCCTTTTATAGATGAACGCTCTTCCAAAATAGCTTTTACTTCAGCCGCTGGGGCCCGGATGATCTCCTCGAATTTTTTGGTCAGTTCGCGGGCAACAGCAACGAGTCTGTTGGGGCCGAAATGGGTGATGATCTCATCAAGTAAGCGTAGAATTCTATGGGGACTTTCAAATATGATTATGGTACGTTCTTCAACGGCTAATAATTGTAAACGTGTCTGCCTACCCTTTTTTTGTGGTAAAAATCCTTCAAATACAAACCTGTCGCAGGGTAATCCGCTACCAACGATGGCAGAGATCCCGGCTGACGGCCCGGGGATCGTAATAACAGTGATTCCTTGCTGATGAGCAGCACGGACGGCAAGAAATCCCGGATCTGAAATACCGGGCATTCCTGCGTCAGAGATTATTGCAACATTACGGCCTGCTTTAAGCATGTCCATAAGCTTTGCAACGCGTGCGTGTTCATTATGCTGGTGAAAAGCTAAGACAGGCTTTTCAATACCATAATGACGAAGCAGAGTGGAAGAAGTCCGGGTATCTTCGCAAGCAATAAGATCTACGTCCTTTAAAGTTTGCACCGCGCGTTCCGAAAAATCAGAAAGATTACCAATAGGGGTGGCTACTATGAAAAGTTTGGAATTAATGGTTTCGATAGTTGTATTAAAATAATTAAATATTATATTGGGTCAGAAAGCCTAATGGCCTGAATTACCAGGCTTTTATTAATGCCGGGCTATGCTTAATTTAAGCAAGCTAAAGCTAGGTTCATCAAAAAACATTCTAGCAATCAAACATTAATAAGTTACACGCCCAGAAAGCTTAAAATTTATGAACAAACTGTCGGTTAACGGTATAAACCATATAACATTGCGGGTTAATGACATTAAACGGGCCGAAGAGTTTTATGGAGGTATCCTGCAGTTCGAACTTGAAAAAAAGATGGGACGCAGTATGGCTGTTTATAGAATAGGAACCGATTCGCTGGTATTAGTGGAAGCTGAAACCAGCTACGATAGATCTTCTAAAGATTATCGGGTTGATCATTTCGGTTTCACTGTAGACAATAATGAAAAGGTGGATGAATTGACAGAATACTTTCGTGAAAATGAAGTTACCATATTAAGTGGTCCGGCAAACCGAAAAAGTGGCCGGTTCTTGTTTTTATCTGATCCCGATGGTAATATGATCGAGATATTTTGTGAGAAGAATAAAAAATAACAGGCCACAGTTACGATAAGGGGTTTTGGTATCATTGGCTGTAATTTTTTAACTCAATTTTATGTCCATTGAGAGCTAAAAGTTCCTTATATTGCAAAGCTTGAAACGTTAATAATTTAGAAGGTCTTCATTATGAGTTTCGGTGTTTATCCTGAACTCAGCAATAGGGAGCAGGAAGTTCTCGAATATATTATCCAGAA
This sequence comes from Balneolales bacterium, assembly GCA_040878115.1. Classification (GTDB taxonomy): domain Bacteria; phylum Bacteroidota; class Rhodothermia; order Balneolales; family Natronogracilivirgulaceae; genus JBBDMU01. Next base: position 10,657 of record JBBDMV010000094.1, on the reverse strand, counting down.
CTTTATTGTTACTGCAAACCCCATTGCGTCTAATACTTTAGTAAAAAAGCACAGGCTGAATATCAGCTCAGCATCGGTGCGTAGCGTAATGAGTAGTCTTGAGCGAAAAGGCTTTCTTGATCATCCTCACACCTCTGCCGGTCGGGTCCCTACCGAGCTAGGTTACCGTTTCTACGTCAATACGTTAATGAAAGTATCGGATCTGAGCGTCATCGAAAAGGATTCGCTCGACAAGTTGAATAGCTTCATTAATGTGGATATGGATGATGCCGTAAAATCTGCGGCTCGAATTCTGGCCCGATTATCTAACTTATTAGCCGTTGTTGTGGCACCAAAACTGGCTGCTGGATATTTTCGAAAAATCGAGCTTATCAGCCTTAGCTCTAACCGGCTTATGATTGTGCTTTCCGTTGAAAGCGGCCTGATTAAAACCATCAGTGTTGAGGTGGAAGCTGAATTTTCGGCAAAAGAACTTGAACATGTTGCCGGTGTTTTAAATGAGAGGCTCTCTGGTTTGGTCCTTAATGAGATTCCCAAGAAAATTCATGCTATGCTTTCGGACTTTGAGGTGAACGATAAAACGGGGTTGATACGCGTTTTTATGGATAGCGCGGATTCAATTTTCGAAGATCATCAGTTGAGAAATTTCCATTTCGGTGGTGTCGAATATATAGCTATGCAGCCCGAATTCAGCGATTTAAGTAATTACAGGAGTATCGTTGAACTTGTTGAGAACGAGGATCTTATCATTCATCTCTTTGATGAAACAGAAGATGAAAATATGGAAGGTGAGTCATCCTTAGACAAAAGAGAAGTTAAGGTGAGAATAGGCACCGAGAACAAAATACAGCAAATTGAACAGTGCAGTGTGGTTTCTGCAAATTACAATATCGGGAGCATTACCGGAACGATCGGTCTTGTTGGTCCTACACGCATGAATTACTCACGCATGATCGCCCTTGTTGAACAACTTGCGAATCGTTTTAATAAATCAGGATTTGATAATTAATTTATACTATGGAAAAACATAAAAATCAGGAAGAAAAAAAAACAGAGGATCATCCATTGGATGAATCAAAAGAAGTAAAAACGGAACAATCGGAACAAACGGAAAACGATGGAGCGGGCCTTGGTTTACAGGAAGAAATGGAAGCGGCTGAAGGACTGAAAGCAGATTCCGAATTAGTTGAAAAAGATGAAATTATTGAAAACCTTACCGAAGAGCTTCAGCAGGCAAAAGATGCTGTTTTACGCAACGTTGCCGAATATGAAAATCTTAAGAAAAGATTGCAAAAAGAGAAAACCAGGATCTATCTGGATTCAAAAAAGTCAGCTATAGAAAGTTTCTTGCCTATACGTGATGATTTGGTGCGATCACTTGAAGCATCAGAGCATATAGATTTAGATGAAGGCTTTTTATCCGGTATTCAGATGGTAGCCGGTAAGTTTGAAAATGTACTGTCAGGCTACGGAGTTGAGCCTATAGATGAAGTAATGGTTCCGTTTGACGTGGATGTGCATGACGCCTTGCTCAGGCAACCGGCGGAAGATGAATCAGTTGAACCCAATACTGTTTTAAAAATCGTTGAGCCGGGTTATAAAATCGATAATCAAGTAATTAAACACGCAAAAGTTATTGTAAGTCAATAAAATGTCAAAAAAAGATTATTATGAAATATTAGGTGTGGGCCGTGAAGCCGGCGCCGATGAGTTAAAAAAAGCCTATCGCAAAATGGCGATGAAGTATCATCCGGATAGAAACAAAGATAATCCGGAGGCAGAAACCAAGTTTAAGGAAGCGGCAGAGGCTTTTGATGTGCTAAAAGACCCTAATAAAAAAGCACGCTATGATCAGTTTGGTCATGCGGGTATGCATTCCGGCGGTTTCCAGGAACCGGATTTTCATGATATCAACATGGATGATATTTTTAGCCGCTTTGGTGATATCTTCGGTGGTGACATGTTTAGCGGAGGTGGCGGACAGCGAAGTAGCCGTGAGCGAAATCGTGCCGGCCGGCCGGGTGAGGATATGAAACTCCAAATAAATTTGGAGCTTGAGGATGTTGCTTTCGGTGTGGAAAAAAACCTGAAAGTAAAAAAATACATCAAATGTGATTCATGTGATGGAACAGGTGCTGAAACGGATGAGGATTTCATGACCTGTGGTACCTGTGATGGAATTGGAGAAGTGAGGCAGGTTTCACGCACCATGTTTGGGCAATTCATGAGTGTTCAGCCTTGCCCGACCTGTTTGGGCGAAGGGCGTGTCATCAAAAACCGTTGCAAAAAATGCAAGGGTGAAGGCCGAATACGCGGCGAAGAAAATGTGAAGATCCAGGTTCCTGCCGGAGTATCTAATGGCAACTATATCACCTTGCGAGGTCAGGGGAATGCTGGGTTGCGTGGTGGAGCAAATGGTGATTTAATCGTTCTAATTGACGAAAAAGAACATGAATTCCTTGAACGTGACGGTGATGATGTATTATATGACCTCCAGGTAAGCATCCCGGATGCCGTGCTTGGGACAACGGTTGAAGTCCCTACCCTGAAAGGAAAAGCGAAAATGAAAGTCGATCCGGGAACGCAACCAGGGAAAATGCTTAGAATGAAGGAGAAAGGTATTAAAAGCCTTAGTACTAAGATACCAGGTGACCAATTCGTACGGGTAAATGTATACATCCCGACTTCACTTAAAGAACCGGAGAAGAAAATGTTTGAAGGTTTAAGGGATGCTGATAATTTTGATCCCACCCAAAATCACGATAATAGGAAAGGTTTTTTTACAAGAATCAAAAACGCCTTTAGCTGATCTGATCAGTAAGCAAACTTTCCATCACTTGGTTGTGGTGAAAGTTTGTATTTTTATCACTTGGTTGTCGCATACTGCTTTAGCTACGTGCTCAAAGGATGCTTCTTTATAATAGTTCATCTTGATACGATCTTCGGATCTCAGAATGTGATTTAAGAAATTGGTTGCCACCTTCTTGAATGATCATGTACGCAGGGTTGTCATATGTGGCTTTTCTTCTGATGTTGCTTCCATTGATCTGGCGAACTACTTCCGAAGTAAATGTATTTTTTACCTTACCAATTGCTGTGCCGTTTTCCCAGTCCCATTCAACTTCTGTTCCGGTGTGAAATGCCTTTCGCATAATAAACATATTACTTTAGTTAAAGATTACCTGTAATACGATTCCGGAAACAAATAAATTTTTAATGTGTGTGCATTCTAATTTTGGGAAAATACGATAAGGTTTAGATCCATATGCTCACTTTAAGTTTTCGTTTTTTTGCATGGATTCTTCTCTTTGATCAAGATGAAATTTTGTAAGTTTTTCTACCAGGATATCAGATGAAATGGAAAGTATGCGTATGGCCAGAAGCCCTGCATTTGCTGCATTATTAATAGCCACAGTTGCTACTGGAATTCCTTTAGGCATTTGAACGATGGATAACAGGCTGTCTAATCCTTTTAATTGTTTCGTTTCCACAGGTACACCAATAACAGGCAAAGAGGTATATGAAGCCACCATCCCCGGGAGGTGGGCTGCGCCGCCGGCCCCGGCTATAATGACTTTCAACCCCCGTTCATGTGCAGATTTAGCGTAATCAGCCATCACGTCGGGAGTCCGGTGCGCCGAGACGACCCTCACTTCATACGCTACTTGAAACATGTTGCAAATTTCGGCTGCTTGTTTCATAACCAACCAGTCTGAATCGCTGCCCATGATGATGCCAACAAGAGGTGCTACATTTTGTTTACCCATAATTCATGAATTAGATTTAAAGTTTTACTATAGGAGGTGTTATGTAATATTGGTTAAATCTCAAAGTTATTTGTCATTTCCAATGCTTGCTCCAGGACCTTATTTGGATCATCCCCAAGCAACGTGAAATGTCCCATCTTCCGTCCGATTTTACTAGCCTTTTTCCCATACAGATGCAGATGGCCATCCGGACACTCAAGTAATGTATCATGGTTTACGGTTTTGGCTTCGCCATTCCGGGTTCCCAGTAAGTTAATCATGACTGCAGCTGGTTTGCGCATTTCCGTTATAGATAAGGGTAAATTTAATACGGCACGAACATGATTATCGAATTGGGAACCAACACATCCTTCAATTGTATAATGTCCGGAGTTATGTGGTCTGGGGGCAGATTCGTTCAATAGCAGTTCATCGTCTTCTGTCAGGAAGAATTCAAAAGCAAAAATCCCTCTTCCGTTAATAGCTTCGGTGGCCGCTACTGCAATTTCCCGGGCCTTTTTTTGTAGCTCAGGCCCTATTCTGGCAGGGGAGATGACAACCTTACAGATATGATTATCCTGAATGGTTTCACAGCATGGATATACCACTGTCCCCCGTTCATTTCGTGCGACCTGAACAGCTAATTCTTTACGGAACGGAACAAAAGCTTCAGCAATGATCTCTCTGCCATCATTACCCCCAAGTTCTCCAAAAGCGATTATGGCTTCATCTGTATTTCGTACGGTCTTGTTTCCATACCCGTCATAACCCCCTTTGGATGATTTAAGTAAATAGGGCCAGCCATGATCGTCACCGAACACGCTGAGATCATCTTCAGCGTTAATACGAGCGTAAGGAGTAACGGATATCCCTGCTTTTTCGAAGCATTGTTTTTCTTTCAACTTGGATTCAATTCTCTCAAAGCTGCTGACTGAAGGGAACAACGGTGTTTTCGATTGGTGGCTTATTTCCTCTAAAATGGAAGAGTCAATAAATTCATTTTCAAGGGTTACAACATCACATTGATCAACAAAATATTTAAGGGCCGATACGTCTGAAAAAGATCCTTTGGACACATGAGGAGTCATTAATTCGAGTGGTTCTTTATCATTTGACGAACCAAAAACGGCTACCTGTATACCTAGTTTAAATGCTTCCTGTGCCGACATGCGGGCAAGTTGGCCGCCGCCGAGAAAGCCTAATATAAATCCAGGTGTCAGGGAAAATTTATTTATCATAAGGAATTAGTTATTAGCCAAAGAAAGCCGATAAGTTATGGTTTTTTGAATATATTTGGGGCACAGATTTTTCAAAGGCACTCAAAAGACAAAAGCCTGCTGCACACAGTTTATCTTATATGAATATTGAACACAAGTTAGAACAATTAAAATCACGATTTCAGGAACTGAACTCAGCCTTAAGCGATCCTGCTATTTACAGCGACCCGGCTAAGCTGGCTGACATCAGCAAAGAACACAGCGACTTAAAGATACTGGTTGAGGATTATAACCAATGGCAGGAAATTAAGGAGACGATCAAGAGCAACGAAGAACTTATTTCACTTGGCGAAGACGCCGAGCTATTGGAAATGGCCAAAGAGGAAAATTATGAGCTAAAAAAACAAATAGCCCGGCTTGAAGAAGGTATAAAGCTAAGGCTGGTTCCGAAGGATGAGGAAGATTACAAAAACGCCATCGTTGAAGTCCGGGCAGGGACCGGGGGAGATGAGGCCGCCATTTTTGCCGGTAATCTTTTCGAAATGTACCGCCGTTATGCCGACACTCAAAATTGGAAGCTGGAAATTATGGATTTGCAGGAGGCCCCAAAAGGAGGTTTTAAGGAGATCATCTTTTCTTTGAGTGGAAATGAGATATTTGGCAGGATGAAGTTCGAAAGCGGAGTTCACCGGGTACAGCGGGTCCCGGAAACGGAATCCCAGGGCAGGGTTCACACTTCCGCGGCCACAGTGGCCGTACTGGCCGAGGCTGAAGATGTGGATATACAAATTAACCCCGCTGATTTAGAATTTGAGGCCTTTCGAGCTACTGGTGCAGGTGGCCAGCATATCAATACGACCGATTCTGCCGTTCGTATAAGGCACCTGCCCAGCGGAGTGGTGGTGAGCTGTCAGGAGGAGCGTTCTCAACACAAGAACAGGGCAAAAGCCATGACTATGCTCCGTACAAAACTTTATGACGCAGAACTGGAGAAGAAGCAATCCGCCCGGGCCGCCGAACGCAAAAGTCAGGTATCAACTGGTGACCGAAGCGCCAAGATACGGACCTATAATTTTCCTCAGGGCCGTCTCACTGATCACCGGATAGGGTTAACCCTGTATAATCTTGATGCTATCATCAAAGGAGACCTGGAAGAGGTTATTAACGCTCTTAGGGTACAAGAAAACCTGGAGAAGTTGAACGAAATTATTGAATGAACGGATGGTTAACGACTTGATCGAAATAATATGGAAATAAGATAAAACTTAGCATCTTTCTGATTATAAAATTCAAAAAGAAGTAACAAAGATAATATATTGAGTTGATATTCTTATAATGGACTGGCCTCCAGCGTCTCTTTGTTAACCGTTGACTCAAATTTCTTAAAGTTATCTTTGAACATTTGTGCCAGCAACTTTGCTTTTTTGTCAAAAGCAGAACGCTCCGGCCAGGCATCACGGGGAACCAATATTTCAGACGGTACCCCTTCAATAGATAACGGCATATTTAACTTGAAAACCGATCCCGTCCGGTATTCTGCATGATCTAACTCGCCTGTTATTGCAGCATCGAGCATCCTACGAGTATATTGCAGTTTAATACGAGAACCAACTCCGGAAGGCCCTCCAGTCCATCCGGTATTTAACAACCAGGCAGTAGAACTATGCTTGTTAATTTTTTCAGCAAGCATTTCGGCATAAACATGGGGATGCCTTGGCATAAAAGGCGAACCAAAACAAGCGGAGAACGTTGCTATGGGCTCTGTGACGCCACGTTCCGTACCGGCAACCTTAGCCGTATATCCACTGAGGAAGTGGTACATAGCCTGTTCGGGTGTAAGCCTTGAAATCGGGGGGAGCACGCCAAAAGCATCGGCAGTAAGAAAAATTACGCTGGAAGGATGCCCTGCCATACCGGTTTTGCTGGCATTTGGGATCATATCAAGTGGATATGAACATCGCGTATTTTCTGTAAGCGATTTATTTTCAAATTGAGGATGTCTTTTTTTGTCCAAAACCACATTCTCCAGAATAGTTCCAGGCATTTTTGTTGTGGCGTAAATTAGAGGTTCATCTTTTTCTGAGAGGTTATAGGTCTTTGCATAACAACCGCCTTCGAAGTTGAAGATGCCATGATCACTCCAGCCATGCTCATCGTCACCAATCAGCGTCTTACCTTCATCGGCAGATAATGTAGTCTTTCCGGTTCCTGAAAGTCCGAAAAAGACGGCAGACTTGCCATTTAAATCTTCATTAGCTGAACAATGCATGGGCATAACACCTTTTTCGGGAAGCAGGTAATTCATCACACCAAAAATACCTTTCTTGACTTCTCCGGAATATAATGTTCCACCAATCAGAATAATTTTTTTAGAAAAGGAGACTAAAATAAATGTTTCGCTTTCGGTACCGCTAATCGAAGGGTCAGCCTCAAATTTAGGCGCGGCCAATACCGTAAATCCTGGAATATGTGTTTTTAGCTGTTCATCGGTTGGGCGAATGAACATGTTATGAGCAAAAAGAGCATGATAGGCTGCCTCGCTAGCCACTCTTATCGGAAGTCTGTATTCTGGATCGGCTCCGCAGAAAAGGTCCATAACAAATACATCTTTGTCAGACAAGTAACCGCTGACCTTATCATAAAGCTTATCAAAAACCTCCGGGGAAATGGGTTTGTTTACTTTTCCCCAGTCTACTTTATCTGACTCGGGTTCTTTTACAATAAATTTGTCCTGTGGTGAACGTCCGGTATACTTTCCGGTTTGTACGCTGAGGGCCATGTTGGCTGTTAATAGTGCTTCATTATTTACAATAGCTTTCTCGTAAAGTTCGGCAACAGTCAAATTCCAGTGAATATTGTTATTTTCTAAATCCAGATTTAAATAATTACGGGCAATTTTTATGTTCTTCGTTTCTGATGATATCAATATTTTTCCTCTCATTAACTACTGGCAATGCTTCAATTTATGGTTTTATACAGTAAGTGCTGGCTGGTGTTTCTTATTTAAAGTTGGCACTCATCCTTATCAAAATTAATACAAATACTTCGTAATTTTAAAATAGAATTAAATTAACTTATCGGGATCAGTGTTTTGGTAATAAAACTATAATATCTAATCATCAGGATGGTTTTTATAGGTAGTCATTACCCTCCCATTTTCTGCATACATAGTTAGATGTCCACACAAATCGCTTTAATTCAGGCTGTTAGTCTGTCAAACCCGGAAGAAAACCAGAAGAAGGCGGAATCATTAATTCGACAGGCCGCTGGGCACGGAGGACAGGTTATTTGCCTTCAGGAATTTTTTTTATCAACCTACTTTTGTCAATCGGTTGATGAGAAACATTTTCATCTTTCAGAGGCCGTACCGGGCCCAACTACTCTTAAGCTTGCTGAACTAGCAAAAAAGTATGGTGTGGTTATCATCGTTCCAATTTTTGAAAGAAGAGCAGCAGGAATCTATCACAATACAGTTGCGGTTTTGGATGCTGACGGAAGCTATTTGGGTAAGTATCGAAAAATGCATATCCCGGAAGATCCGGGATTTCATGAAAAATATTATTTCACTCCTGGTGATTTAGGATATCAAGTTTTTAAAACCCGATTCGGCAACCTTGGCATATTGATATGTTATGACCAGTGGTATCCTGAAGCTGCCCGGCTCACAGCTATGCAAGGTGCAGATATTTTAATTTACCCGACAGCCATAGGCTCATTGCCCCATGAAGAAGATAAGATCATGGAATATATTGATGCCTGGCAAACGGTCCAGCGAAGCCACTCTATTGCCAACGGCTGTTTTGTAGCATCAATAAATCGTGTGGGTATTGAAGGAAATATTGATTTTTGGGGCCATTCATTTGTGTGCGGCCCATTTGGGCAGATCCTACAAAAGGGAGGATTTGATGAAGAAATCATTTATGCCGAATGCGATTTTAGTACTATTGAAACTCACCGGCAAAACTGGCCATTTTTACGTGATCTCAGGAAAGACTCCTACAAGAAAATCATCTAAAAAAATAAGGAAGTTTCTTTATTCTATAATTTACTTTAAAAAATAATTTTTACTCAGTAAATGAATACATCCCCTAAATCTTTAGGTTATTCGATGCCGCCCGAGTGGCATCGCCATTCAGGAACTTTGCTAAGCTGGCCGGTAAACCGGGAAACCTGGCCCGGTGACCGCCTGGATAAGGTTGAGAAAGTATATATCAACATCATCAGGGCTTTGTATAAATACGAAACCATTCACCTACTTGTTCATGATGAATCGGTCCGCAACAGAGTTTTTAAGATGCTATACTCGGCGGGCATCCCAGATGATTCGATAAATTTCCACCTGCATCCTTCCAATGATGTATGGGCGCGTGATTTTGGCCCCATTTACATCATAAATGATTCAGGCAACGCTGCTATTACCAACTGGGACTATAATGCATGGGGTGGAAAATACCCGCCATTCGAGAGCGACAATAAGGTCCCTGCGTATCTCGCCAAAAAGTTTAACCAAAAAGTATTTAAACCGGACCTTGTACTTGAAGGGGGTTCCATAGAAACGAATGGTGCCGGTGTGATACTGACTACAGAATCGGTACTGCTCAATCCCAACCGCAATTCAAGGTATTCAAAAGGTGATATCGAAGATTATCTGAAAGAATATCTTGGGCATGAACATATTGTCTGGCTTAAAGACGGTCTAAAAGGAGATGACACCGATGGTCATATTGATGATCTTGTCCGTTTTGTCTCGGAAAACACAATCGTGGCGGCATTATGCGATGACCCAAAAGATGTCAATTACGAAACTCTTCTGCACAATTACGAAATTCTGAAATCCGTTAACAACCCGTTGGGGGAAAAGTTCGAAATAATTACAATGCCAATGCCCCAAACAAAAATCGATGGCACGACCGTTGACGGTTCCGAATATGTTCCTGCAAGTTATGCCAACTTTTATATTGCTAATGGAGTAATTTTGCTCCCATTGTATGATGACCGTTATGATGAACAGGTCCTAAATTTGTTCCGTCAACTCTTTCCTGACCGGGAGATCGTAGGCATTAATTGCGCTGATCTGGTTTGGGGACAGGGGGGGATTCATTGCATAACACAACAAATTTATAATTAAGCCATTAAATAATAGTTAACATTATTGATATCTCATCCCTGTTTTCACTAACTTCCAGCGTTTATAAACGTTAAGTAAAAAAGACGATTTTCATTGGAACCAATCAGCTCAACCATCCCCGTTACCGCCAATACTAAATTTGAAACCGTAATTGGACTTGAAGTCCACGCTCAGCTACTCACAAAAAGTAAGGCGTTCGCCCCTGTTTCTACTGAGTTTGGAGGTGCCCCTAATACCCAGATTACCCCTCTTTGCCTGGGCCATCCGGGCACTTTGCCTGTACCCAACGTCAACTTGGTCCGCTACATTATTAAAATGGGATTGGCGACAAACTGCGGTATTGCCGAAAGATCAATCTTTGCCAGAAAAAACTATTTCTACCCGGACCTTCCGAAAGGCTATCAGATTTCTCAGTTTGAAACCCCGATCTGCCACGACGGTAAAATTGATATCGAACTGGAAGGGGGCAATACTAAAACAATAGGCATCACCCGATTTCATATGGAAGAAGATGCCGGAAAATCCATTCACGATCAGGATCCTTACAACAGTCTGGTTGATCTCAA
>JBBDMV010000093.1:0-3776 GCA_040878115.1 Balneolales bacterium | reverse complement strand
AGCCTGAAAGGCTTTAATATCCATAGCCCCGGATGAAATCCGGGGGTGCAATGATAACTAGTAAGCAACCCTGAAAGGGTTAAACATATATTGCCTGGCCTTAATAAATTCCTTTTTAGCTGAACTCAGGTTAATAGGCTTTAATAGGAGAAGTATTATAAATTTTTAACACTTCCTTGACTATTTTTACTATAATGGCTACAAATACTGTAAGCTATTATCCGTCTTAACCAGCTCCCTTATGTTAAACAAAAAGCAACTCAATGTTATTTTACGTTGCTCTCCGGCCCCTATTCTGATTCTAAGCCCGAATGCCCCCGTGTTTACGGTTAAGGAAGTAAACGAAGCTTACCTCACAATCACCAACACTAAAAGGGATCATATTCTGAATAAAAGCGTCTATGAAGCTTTTCCGGATAACCCTGGCCGGGCAAGCAACAACGGGGTACACATTTTGGAAGCATCTCTTTTGAAGGTAATGTCCGACAGGGCACCGCATAAAATATCGGAAATGGAATATGACATTCCGGTAAGGGGCACTGATGAATTTCTGGAGAGGCATTGGGTTTGTGATAATATACCCATTCTTGATGAAGATGGTGAAATCGAACTGATTATAAATTCCCCTTCCGATATAACCAAATTTGTGATAGCCAGAAAAAAGGAGGAAATTGACAACCAGAAACTACAACACCAGCAGGAGCAGTACCGGTCTTTGTTTGACCAGAACCCTGACGCGGTATTTTCATCTGATCTGGATGGTAACTTTACAAGCGCCAATGAAAGCCTGGCCAGAATGTCCGGGTATACTATAAAAGAGCTGCTGGGCAATACTTTTTCACCTTTTGTAGTGCCTGAAGATTTGGAGAGGGTTAAAAGTAATTTTAAAAGAGCCATTCAAGGCGAACATCAGAATTATAATCTCGGAGTGATTGCAAAAACAGGAAAGCGCCTGGTGTTAAATATTACCAAAATGCCCATTGTGATAAGCGGTAAGATAACGGGTGTTTATGGAATTGCAAAAGATATAACGGCCTGGCTCCAGACCGAGGCAAAACTCAAACATGAGAAGCAACGCTTTAAGGCTTTGGTGCAGGATAGTTCTGATATGATATCCATTCTGGATAGCGAAGCGAATTACAAGTATTCCAGTCCATCAACAAAGATAATTTTAGGCCTATCTCCTGATTCTCTCTTAGGCACCAATGCGATAGGTTATATTCATGAAGACGATAAAGAAGCAGCCCTGGAGCATCTTGGCAAACTTTCTAAAAAAAAGAGTGTGCATGTGCCTCCGTTTAGGTTCAGGAATGGCGATAACCAGTGGCGCTGGATCGATACCATGTTAACCGATATGCAAGATGATCCTGCCGTAAATGGAATAGTGGCCAATTCCAGAGATGTTACCGAGATCGTTGAAAAGGAACTGAAGCTGAAGGAAATCAACGAACGCTACAACAATGTCACTAAAGCAACCAGGGATACCATATGGGAACATGACCTTCAGACCAATAAGATTATATGGAACGGGGACATTAAAAGTATTTTCGGATACGAATTAGACGGCCTGGCAACGGATTGGGAATGGTGGGTTGACAGGATTCATCCCGAAGATGTTGACAGGGTAAATGCTTTATACAATCATAATATGAAGCATGACATCCAGAACCAGCAGTATGAGTATCGTTTTCGTTGCCATAACGGCCGCTACAAGCATGTGAGTGATAAAGGTTTTTTGGTACGCGGCGATTCCGGGAAATTCGTAAAACTTGTTGGTTCCATGAGGGATGTAACCCGGGAAAAAGAAGAAGAAGAGCGGCTGCTGATTATGGAATCCGTTATTGTAAACACTACGGATTCCGTGCTGATATTGGACGCCCGTAAACAGGACTATCCGATCATCTATGCGAACCAGGCTTATCTTGATATGAGCGGGTATTCGAAAAATGAGATCATCGGCAAGTCTGTTTACCAATTGTTTGTAGGTCCCGAAATCAACAAAAAGGAACTGGAGAAAATAAAACAAGCCCTGCATGAAAAAGAGGCTTGTGAAGTGGAATATTTTAGCTGTAAAAAAAGCGGTGAAGCCTACTGGAAAACGATCAACTTAATACCCGTCAAAGATGCAAAAGGGCAATGTACTCATTTTGTCACCATACAACGCAACATTACGGCCCGTAAAGAACAGGAAAGAGAAAAAGAGCAAATGATTAGTGAGCTCACTCAAAATAACAAAGATCTGCGGATGTTTTCGTACATAACCTCTCACAACCTGCGCGCACCATTGGCCAACCTGACCGGGCTCATTCAACTGTTTGACGAGGTATCCACCGGGGATGAAGAGCTGCTTGAGATTGTTGATGGCTTTAGATTATCTACCCAGATGCTGAACCAAACCATCACCGATTTAAATGACATCCTGGTTGTTAAGGATAATCTCTCCATTGAACAAGAAGAGATAAGATTTGAACAAATCGTTAAAGAAGTATTTCTCCAAACCAGGCATCTTTATGCCGATGTTGAACACCACATAAACTTAAATTTTAATGATGCGCCGTCGGTTATTTTTAATAGGGCGTATTTGGAAAGCATATTTTTGAACTTATTTACCAATGCGTTCAAATACCGGTCTCCTTCCCGTAAACTTGAGGTAACGATTAAAGCAATGGATATGGGTGACCATTTACTTTTAAAATTTCAGGATAATGGCATAGGGTTAAATACTGAAAGACATAAAAACCGCCTTTTCGGGCTCTACCAGAAGTTTCATAACTATCCGGATAGCAAGGGGCTGGGTCTCTATCTGGTAAGATCTCAACTGGAAGCCCTGGGAGGAAGCATTGAAATGGAAAGTGAAGTTGATAAAGGATCTGTATTTATTCTTGCCTTTAAAAAAGCAGATTGAACGGGTTTTATACATCCCGGATAGACAAGCAACATTCTATCAATAGTGGCTAATATCATTTGATAATATGTCATAATCATGTTAAATTCTGCTACCCCAAGAAGTATAAGTTATAATTAAAACCCCTATTTGCCAGGTTGACGAGAACCGGCCTTTTAAAGTTGTGCATGGTGTAAATGCTGGATAACATATTATGTGTAGAAGACGATTACATTTCGCAGATGCTGATGAAGCGAGTGTTGTCAAAATCTTCATTTGCCAGAGAGATACATATCGTTTCTAACGGCTATGAAGCACTTGAATTTTATAAGAACCTCCTTGATCTAGACGATACCCCGAGCTACCCCTCCCTGGTTTTACTGGACCTGAACATGCCCATCTTAAACGGGTGGGAATTTCTGGATGAGTTCATTGATTCTTACCTGCCTCATTTCAAGGATACAAAAGTCGCCATCCTTACATCTTCGATTGATAATGAAGATAGACAGAAAGCAAAAGGCTATTCTATCGTCACCGATTTCATATCCAAGCCCTTGACGGTGGATATGCTGAAGAAATTGAAGGGTTGAGAGAAAGACCCTATCAATCCTACCATTGACAAATTACCTGGAGAATAGGATCAGCCAAGTCTTCGACTTCAGTTGGGATTACTATCTGAGGCCCTATGAACATCATATGCCCAACTTGCGCTCTGACTGACGTTCATAGGGGGAGGTATATTAATATATGACGCTTTCCCATTGCCTTTTGAATAAAATGCTTGTGCATAAATGTCAACTTGGGAGTTGATATAGCCTTGTTAAGGAATTAGGTATTAGTTCGATTAATATTTTTGAGCTTAAACCTATCTTCAGGAACGCGAAGTAAAGAA
>JBBDMV010000092.1:4032-20875 GCA_040878115.1 Balneolales bacterium | reverse complement strand
TCCATGTACGCATCAACGGTTCTTTCCCGACATGTGAACATTTTGCTTTTTTGAAATGCCTTGCGAGCATCATTCAAAGTATAAAATGTTTGGCTCTGATTTTCTTCTTCAATTTTGAAGCCCGGTAAAAAGGGATCTTTTCTCTTTTCTCTGTAATCCTCTTCTAATTCAAGCTTCTTTTGAAGAGCAATTTCTTTTCGAGTAGTTTGTAATGAGTGGGTAATTCCTTGATATTCTCCGTTCCTTCTTCTTTGAAATCGAATGTAATATATCTTTCCACGTTTTCTTAATGATGCCATGGGAATCTGCCCTCTTTATTTGTTCCTACTTTTTGGGAAAAGGAGGGAAAACTGCCTTTCCCGTTCATTCCCACTGAGAAAGCAAGATACAAAAAAAGCCGCCTATATCAACTATAAACGGCTTTTTGAGGGTGTACCGAAGGCGGGACTCGAACCCGCACGAGCAAGCTCACACGTCCCTGAAACGTGCGCGTCTACCAATTCCGCCACTTCGGCAATAGCTTCCAAAGATACAAAGCAGGGGTTAAAAATGAAAGACGCATTTGATTTTAAGTACATCAACTAGCCAATCCTAAACTTTTTACATGCCGTTATATGTTTATCTACAAAGTGTAAACCCTACGGCATCTTGCTTTATATCTAAATCCGATATCATGAGTTCCAGTCAAGACGAGAAAACTCAAAAGAAAAATCAGCATCCCCCCTGGCATTCTATGGATACCAGGGGGGTGCTTGATAAGCTGCAGAGTAACCCTGATGGACTAGATGAGGAAACAGCTCAACAAATACTTGATGATCATGGTCCTAATAAGCTGCAAACAAAAAGACGACGTACAGCATTAGAGCGTTTTATTCAGCAGTTTGACTATTTCGGTAATATGGTGCCACCCATTTCGGTGGACTCCTATTTTAGGTACTTACTTTTTATGGCGGATACTGTTTGTTTCTGTTCTGATTGGCGGGTTCACTCTGACCTTACATTTCTGGGCCCTGGATGCCGGTTTAGATATGCCTGTTTCAAGAACCATTGCTGTAAATACACTAGCGGCCGGGGAGGCTTTCTATCTGTTTAACTGCCGCTATATGAATCGATCGGTTATATCCATATCCGGCTTATTTGGAAACTCCTATGCGCTCATAGCTGTAGCTATATTGATACTATTGCAGTTATTTTTCACCTATACACCGTTCATGCATACCTTGTTTGAAACGGCACCTATCGGGCTTTCTCACTGGGCTATTATTGTCGCGGCAGGGGTAGTCGTGTTCATTTTAGTTGAACTGGAAAAATTTGTTTTCCGGATTATTGAAGATTAATTATTCATAGCTTTTTCTTTTCCGGTCGTACCACAAGAATAGGACCCGAAACATTGCGTACTACATTGGCTGTGGTGCTATCCAAGAGCATATATTCAAGGCCGGTCCGACCAACAGTAGACATGACCACAAGATCATAATTCGACTTTTCTATTAAATCAGACAGAGATTCGTGTGTTGATTTAGGGGTCGTGATAATCTTTGGGGTAACCTTATCTTTGATCTCGAAAAGGCGATCAGAAATAATTTCTTTAATCTTCTCTTCACTTTTTTGAATCAATTCTTCTTTATAGGCTGTGGTATTCATACCAAACAATAAATAAGGATCGAAGCCTGCCACATGCACTAAATCAACTTCAGCATCAGTCTTTATTGCAATTTCTTTAACCCAGGGCAAAGCTGCCAAAGAGTTATCAGAAAAATCAGTACTTACCATGATCTTTTTTAAAGGGGTTAATCTGGCCTCTTCTTTAATAATCAATACCGGAACTTCGCTCAGCCTTATAACTTCTTCAGCAACCGAACCCAGCAAATAACGCCGGAATCCCGAACGTCCATGCGAAGACATAACGATCAAGTCATAATCAGCTGAGGTTTCAAGGATTGATGATGTAGACAATCCCTTTTTGACGACAGCAGATTTGAGGTATTGCTTGTCAACAGATTGTGAGGCTACTTTATCCAGTTTTTCTTTGAGCTCCTTACCTACTTTTTCGTAATCAACAGCAAACTCAGGGCTTAGTGGAAACGAATAACTTTCTGCATTGGGCAGGTCCAGCATTGTATGAACAGGAGTAACAGTACCCCCAAATATGATCACCAGTTCCTCTGCAGGGACCAGAGCTTTATTACTAAGTTCGGAAAGATCTGTTGGAACAAGTATTTTAATATTCTTCATAATCAAAGGCATTCCTTTTTATATAATTATAACCAACCAATCATATGGTAAGTTTCAACTATTACCCTGTTCGATTATGAAAATCGCTATGCACAAATCTTACAAGTATGAATTACCAGAACGGGAACTTCAACATGCCGAGTCACACTAGCCGTTGTACTGCTACAGTGTTTTCAACAAGCGGGTGAGCTGGTTACAACCCTATTATAACCAAAGCCCATAATAAGGTTAAGTACTTAAGCTCTTTCCTATTTTCCGCAGAGCTAAAAAATGATAATGTAAGTTATTGATAGTCATTCTATATATACTATATGGGTGTTGCATAAACTTATTTGAAGCAGCTGAAAAAAGCTAAGCCTGAAAGGCTTAAACCATGCATAGCCCCGTACGCAGTGCGGGGATAGATTCATCATCCAAAAACACAACCCCGGATGGGGTTGAACGATCAGCTTCAACACATTGAACTCCATACGGAGTTCTTTCCCGGCTAATTTTATACCCCGCACTGCGTACGGGGCTATGCATAATTAAACCCCTGCCAGGGGTTTAATAGATAAACTAGTTTTAAAATGAATGTTCCTGGTTTTATATAAGGTGTTGCATTGCGGAAAACAGAAGTTTCAACTATTACCCTGTTCGATTATGAAAATCTCTATGCACAAACCTTACAAGTATGAATTACCAGAACGGGAACTCCAACATGCCGAGTCACACTAGCCGTTGTACTGCTACAGTGTTTTCAACAAGCGGGTGAGCCGGGTACAACCCTATTATAACCAAAGCCCATAATAGGGTTAAGTACTTAAGCTCTTTGGTCTGAAAGTTTTTGCCAGGTATGCAGAGAGCATACAACCGAGGGATAAGAGAGATGATTAACTGCCGTATATAGCTAATACAGCTACTATCACTTCTCTTTAAAAACTTAATAAATCCCAAATGGGACATCCCTGAAGAGTGTATCCAGAAGGGTTATAAAAACGAAGACCAGGAAAAACACAAGAGATGACAAAAATACTATCGTGTTAAATTTATTATCCCAATATAAGTTCATAAAGATCATAGCAACCAATGATGCCTTTATACATGCAATGCCGATAGCTACAACCACATTAAATGGCTCAGGAATATGAAGCCAGGTAACCGCTACGGTTAATATTGTCAGTACTAACAGTGCACCAGCGTTGTAAAGAAGTGTTTTGAGAGGTACGACGTGATGATTTTCACTCATAATAAAAAAGCGTAGATGTTATTAATCAATTAAATATAAAAGGGGGAACAGGAAGATCCAGATGATATCCACAAGGTGCCAGTAAAGGGCCGTAATCTCTACCGGAGTGTAGTATTGATCTGAAAATCTATTCTTTGAAGCTTTATAGATCAGCCATCCTATGAAGACAATGCCAATAATTACGTGTATGCCGTGAAGAGCCGTCATCATGTAGTAGATGCTGAAAAACACGGAAGCAAGTTCATGATCAATCCCCTCATAAGTATAAAACTCCCCAGGATAGATGCCCAAATGAAACTTGTGGGTGTATTCAAAATACTTGATCACCATAAAAGTAAACGCCAATACAATTGTTGAAGAAAGCAGGATGATTAGATTCCGCTTTTGGTTCAATTGTGCGGCACGGATCGCCATGGCTATGGTTAAACTACTGGCAATTAATACGCCGGTATTAATTGCACCCATAGTGGTATCCAATTGTTCGGCAGCCATGATGAATAGATCAGGATGCCAGGCCCGATATATGATATAAGCTACGAACAGTCCGCCAAAAAAAAGGATTTCAGTTACCAGGAATAGCCACATTCCTAATTTCGATGATTCAAATTGCTGTTCGTAATCAACGAAATGGTGTTGTATGTTTGGATTTTTTTCAGCAACCTCAGTGCTATTGGCCATCAGATAATTATGTTAAAATATTAGCGATTATGGTTGGTCATTTATCGTTTACTTCGGGTCCCTGCTTAACGTCTACTTCATCAGTTTCACCATGATCCTTATGCAGGCCCTCGTCGGAACCTTCGATACCGTAGGTGAACTCACTGATAGGTTCATGAAAATCATAAGCACCGTGCTTAAATACAGGGCTGTAATCAAAGTTATGGTGAGTTGGCGGCGACGGGGTCATCCAGTCCATGGTCCTTGCACCCCAGGGGTTGGATGGGGCTTTCGCTCCACGTAACAGAGAATGAAGAAGATATATGGCTACTATCAAAAAGCCTACCAACAGTACCCAGGAACCAACTGTTGAGAATTGATGCAAACCCTGAAAAGGTTCCAGGTAATTAAAATATCTTCGCGGCATGCCCTGACTTCCCAATAGGAATTGAGGCAGGAACGTCATATTAAATCCTAAAAATAGAACCCCACTTGCTATCTTGGCCCAATATTCATTATACATCTTACCGAACATTTTGGGCCACCAATAATGGAGACCTCCAAGGAAAGCAAATACGGTACCGCCCATCATCACGTAATGAAAGTGAGCGACAATATAGTACGTATCATGCAAGTGCACGTCAACAGATAAGGCGCCAACCATAATTCCCGTTATACCACCAATCGTAAATTGAAATAAAAAAGCCAATGCATATAACATGGGAGCTTTTAAACTTATGGAACCACGGTACAGAGTGGCTACCCAATTGAAAATCTTGATACCGGTCGGGATCCCAATTAAGAAGGTGAGAAATGAAAAAACAACGGCAGACAATTCCGACTGGCCGGATACGAACATATGGTGTCCCCATACCAGGAATCCAAGAAAAGCAATGGCCAAACTGGAAAGTGCAATGGCCCAGTAACCGAATATTGTTTTTTTAGAAAACGTTGCAATCAGTTCAGAGATCACCCCGAATGCTGGTACGATCATAATGTAAACTGCGGGATGTGAATAGAACCAAAAAAAGTGTTGGTATAACACGGGGTCACCGCCTAGTGCCGGGTCAAAGATACCAATGCCAAGCAACCTTTCCATAATGAGAAGCAGCAAAGTAATGGCAAGTACAGGTGTAGCTAATACCTGAATGATAGCTGTTGCATACATTGCCCAACAAAACAACGGTAAACGCCCCCAGGTAAGCCCGGGTGATCGCATCTTATGCAGGGTAACAATAAAGTTCAGGCCCGTTAATATGGATGAGAAGCCGATAATAAAAGCTCCTAAGGTCATCGATATTACGGCACTTGTTGTTTCGGTACTGTAAGGGGTATAGAAAGTCCACCCGGTATCTACTCCTCCATAGGCAACCGAATAGAGAGCAAAAAGAGCGCCAAACGCATAAATCCACAGACTAAGAAGGTTCAGCCGTGGAAAGGCAACATCTTTTGCCCCGATCATCATCGGCAGAAAGAAGTTTCCAAGAGCTGCAGGTATCGATGGTATAATGAACAGGAATACCATGATAATCCCATGCATCGTAAATATGTGATTATAGGTATCTGCTGACATAAAAGTTTGTGCAGGTTCCCATAATTCAAGGCGCAAAAGAATAGCCAGCATGCCACCTACAAAGAAAAATGTAGTAATGGCCCCAAGGTACATTATCCCTATACGTTTATGATCTTTGGTAAAAATCCATGATTTAATCCCTTTTTCCCAGTTTAGGTAATTTTTTGGTGGATTCTCCTCGATTGGAAACTCACGGATCTTAACCTTTGTAGATGCTTCGTTGGCCATATTATTCTAATTCCTTGATATATTCGATTAATCCTTCAATTTCCCTTTCACTCAAACTACCTGCTAAAGTTGGCATAACAGGAGGATACCCTGCTGTTATTCGTGCCTGTGGTTCTAAAATAGATTCACGAAGGTAATTTTCATCCGCTGTAGCTGTTGTTCCATCCTCAAACTCGCGTTCAGTACCGTATAGGCCCTGAAAAGTTGGCCCTGTCGCTGGGGTCCCATCAACGCTATGGCAAGCATTACAACTTGCCCCGGTATAGGTTTGCTCTCCTAATTCGGCCAGGGGCATATCCTCATCTACTTCAAGTCCTGTTTCAAGCCATTCTTCCCATTCTTCCTCGTCGAGAGCAATTACCTCGGCTAACATGGCAGAGTGTCCGGTTCCACAGTATTCCGTACAGAACACTTGCGATGTTCCAGGCTCATTTGCTTCAAACCACAATGTAGTGTACCGGTTTGGGATCACATCCATTTTAACACGATAATCCGGTACTGCAAAAGAATGGATTACATCTTCTGATCTCATTATAAGTTTAACCGGTCTATTGGCTGGCACATATAGTTCACCTATAGAAGACCCGCCTTCTGGATAAATAAATTCCCATGACCAGGACCTAGCTGTTACATTAATTTCAAAAGCATCGCTTGGTGGAGTATATAAGGTCAAGTAAGCTCTGAAACCCCAGCTAAAGACAATTAAAATAAGGATAAGAGGAATTACCGACCAGGTAATTTCAAGGTTGGCGTTATGTGTGATAATGGGTGTCACCTCATCATCACTTTTTCGCCTATACTTGATACAGAAGTAAATGATCGCGATGGTAATACCTGCCAAAAGAATAAAACCTGTAATGTGGATGAAGTGAAACAACGTATCAACATCAGCAGCACCGGTTGACCCCCTTTGAGGCAAAAATATTTCAGAAAATGTCTCCATGAATATTATTCAGAACTAAGTATCAAGTTTAGATTTATTATATTTTTTTTCTCTGACCCAAAATATTCCCAGGAATATTCCCAATAAGAGGATGGTACCCAGACCCCCAAGTTTCATAATATTTTGAGCAAAGGGTACATAGGAATCTTTGTCAGGGTCATACCTAAAACAAGAAAGCACCATACGATCAATTGTTGATCCTATTTTTCCGTCAGCCGCATCGTATAATGCATTTCTTAGTGTTAGTTCAGGATAATCGATTCCACCTAAATACCGGGAAATAGTACCTTCTTCTGAGAGAAAAATAAGAGTCGCACTATGCATGTATTCCCCGGTTTCTTCATCAAAAGCATACCCAAAACCGACTTCTTCGGCGATTTTTTGTACTTGGCTTTCCCGTGCGGTCATAAAATGCCAGCCTGTTTCAGCACCAGGCCTATCCAGTTCTTTTAAGTAATTTTCTTTTTTCGTAGCTGCAAGTTCATGTGTCTCTTCCGGCGATATGCTTACGCTGAGTATATCGTATTCATTGCCGGGTGTCCAGCTTAATTCGCTTACGCCTTGTTTTAACCCATTCAATAATAAATTGCATAACATGGGGCATTCATAGTACACAAGGCTTAATATTACAGGACGGCCATTGTTTAAATAATTTGAAATAGGTACTTCTTCCCCTTTTTCATTGATCACTAGAATATCATGGGAAATAGTGTCGCCAAGTTTCTCGGTTATACCAACGCCTTCCAATTCTTCCGGTGTTTGGTTCTTTTGAGCGTAGCTAGAGGCAAAACTAACAAAAATTATTAATACCATAAATAACATGGTAAATAATCGCCTGGGAAAATATAAACCTTCTTTATCCATGATATATTTACTACTCATTATCATTTATAATCAAAGTCATTGCACTATCTACCGGAATATGATAAATACCGGATTCCTCATCTACTACACCATAGGTATTTAGCTGTACGTCCTCTGCAACTCGCATACGTTGATAATTAGGAAATTCACTTTCAATCGATGCAGATTCCTGAAAACGAAACTTATTATATTTGTAAAGAGAAATTACGCCCATAACGACAATTAATAGCACAGATATACCCAATACAGTCCAAAAAACAATGTTTTTTATATTGAGTTTATCATACATGGCCCCGTAAGAGACCGCCTCGTCAAATGCCGTAAATTTTCCTGTCGGTTTGTTTTTTTCCTGAGCCATGGTGTAATTTATTAATAAAAACGGTAAACGCCTATTTTTTAATGTTTGTTTAAAGACTCCAGGACCAGTGGGTCATTTTTAGGAACCATGCTTTTTTTACCAAATTGACGGAAAAATAATCCCAGAGCGATACAGGTTAGTCCGATTATGGTTGTAACATCGAGCCAGTGAAAACTAAAATTATCATGCAAAACAGGCAATGCGATCCAATGGAGTTCAAAAAAATGCAGCACAATCAAGCCAACGGATATAACTGTCAGCAACGTTGGGTTTGTTTTTGCCCTTTTACTCAGCAATAAAATAAACGGGACCATAAAACGGCCAATCAAAAATAAGTAAGTGAAGAACGACCAGGTACCCTGAAGACGATAGTAATACCACATGGTCTCTTCCGGGATATTCGCATAATAAATCAAGAAGAACTGGCTGAATGCGATGTATGCATAAAATACGGTGAAACCAAACAACAGTAAACCAAGATCATTAATATGCACGCTTTTGATCGTATTCAATAATAATCCCTTCCGATGCAGGTACAAACAGAGTAAAATAACCACTGCCAATATAGCCTGGAAGCTCATAGCAAAGAAGTAAACCCCAAACATTGTTGAGAACCAGTGCCAATCTAAAGACATCAACCAGTCGAACGAAGCAAAAGCAACGGTGAAGGCAAATAATAACAAACCAGGTGCACTGAGCTTGCGTTGCTTGACGTCGATATCCCAATCGCCAGACTCATCCATCTCTGTTGAGTTTTTGTATATCTTGTACCCTAAAAATCCCCAGACAGAAAAGTAGAAGGCATTCCTAATGATAAAAAACGTCGTATTCAGATAGGGACCCTTATGCTGGGTTAGCTCATCCTCGGCGATCATTTGAGGGTCAAGCCACTCATACAGGTACTCCATACCAAACAAAATCGGGATAAACAGAATGGGTAGCAGGTATAGATTTCGGGAAATAGTTTCAGGGATCCTGCGAAAAACAACACTCCAGTTTGAACGGGTAACAAATAAAAGCATCACCAAAAATAAAGCCCCAAGCGATATACTGGCTACAAATGTAAAACTCACCAAATACGAAAAAAAGAATTGCTGAGTGTCAGTAAATAAACCAATAGCACTAATAAGCAAACCGATTACACCCACAACAAAAAGTGGCTTTTTGATATTAGATGTTTCTGGTAATTTAAGATCGTCTGTGAGTGTAGTCTGCTGCATATTTGTTTGGTATAAAAACGACCGGTCATAGGCCGGTTAATTGATAATGGTTTTATGAGCTATCAGTTTTGCTATAAAGAATCTATTCTGTTATTTCAGTAATATCTATGTCCAAACTTCTCAAATCATCTTCTGTAGCATGCTGACTTCTTTGTAGTGCACGAACGTAGGCTACAATAGCCCACCGGTCTTCAACTGAAGTTTGGTAACGGTAGTCCGGCATTGTACGGACACCGTTTCGTATTGCACTATATATTTGTCCGTCAGTATAGGCATCTCTGACCACTTCAGATTGTAATGACATAGGTGCCATGCCAAAGTCCTGAACAACTCCTCCGTCTCCTAAGCTTCCGTGACAAGGTGTGCAGTATATTTCAAACTGTTCTTTCCCTCTTTCAAGAAATGCACGGGATAATTCTACGGGGTTATCTTCAACGAAATTTCCATCTTCATCAACACCATGGTAATATTCCGTATCTGTTTCAAGATGACCACGGGCTATGGTTCCTTCCGGAGGCCGGCGGTCCGAACGATGGTCAGCAAAGAAAGGGTTTGGTTCCTGTACTTCAAATTTTTCCTGCCAATACATGTTGCTCTGAATCGTAATTGGAGGCTCTTCAAAAGGTTGTCCCTGGCAGGCACCTAAAAAAGCACCGGCCATTACAAATAAAATAAGCTTACTGTTATATCTCACAAACATGCCTCAATTATGGTTCAATTTTCTCAATATTTAAAGCGCCGGCATCAAGCAGCAGCTTCTCTGTTTCGCCTTCTGAAAAAAGATCGTCTTCGGATTCTATACAGATAAAGAAGCCGTCATCAGTTGCTTTGGCGAAGTTATCTGAATTAAAAAGGGATTTGTTCAGCTTGGGAAGGTTGTTCAAATAAAACATCCCGAAAAATGCACCAAATGCCGATAATAATACCGTTAGTTCAAATGTGACGGGAATAAAAGCGGGTAAATTCAAAAAAGGCTTTCCGGCAATATTGTGTGCATAAAGTACACTCTGGGTAAGTACCTGCAAACCAAGTCCGCCTAATAACCCAAATATTCCATGAATTAACACAATCCAGCCAAGTTTAGATTCTTTCAGCTTCATCGCCTGGTCCATGCCATGTATCGGAAAGGGGCTGTACGCGTCATACTTTTGATAACCCGCTTCGGCTACTTTACTCGCCGCATTCATTAATTCTGCGGGGTTCTTGTATTCAGCAAGCAGGCCGTATATGTTTTGTTTTTTACTCATAATTATCGCTCCTTACCTGTTTGCTGTTCACCGGGGCCTTTTGCAAGATCAGCCATTTTATCATTTTCGTAATAAGCGGGATTGGCCTGTGGCATAACACCTTTAATCTCAGCCATAGCCACCATGGGCATAAAACGAAGAAATAATAGAAAAAAGGTAAAAAACAGCCCAAAAGTACCCACAAAGGTCAAAACATCAATAAGTGTGGGTGTATAATAGGCCCAGGCACCGGGAATATAATCCTGGGCAAGTGATGTTACCGTAATTACAAACCGTTCAAACCACATCCCGATATTTACAACGATCGAAAGTATAAAGGACATTACTACGCTCCTTCTGAATTTCTTGACCCAAAAAAACTGGGGAGATATCACATTGCACAAGGTCATAATCCAATAGGCCCATGCGTATGGGCCTGTGGCCCGGTTTATGAAAGCGAATTTCTCGTATTCTACACCTCCATACCAGGCTATGAAAAACTCCATTATATAGGCAAACCCGACCATACTGCCGGTTACTAGTATAATGATGTTCATTTTCTCAATATGATTTACGGTCATGATATCCTGGAGACCATATAACTTTCGGGCAATAAGCATAAGGGTCATTACCATGGCAAAGCCTGAAAAAACAGCTCCGGCAACAAAATAAGGAGGAAATATCGTGGTGTGCCAACCAGGAATTATGGAAACAGCAAAATCAAAAGACACAATAGTGTGTACGGAAAGTACCAGAGGAGCGGCCAATCCGGCCAGTATCATATATGATTTTTCATAGTTTTGCCACTGCCTGTTCCCGCCGGTCCACCCTAAAGAAAACAGGCCATAAGTAAATTTAGCCCACTTACCTTTCACCTTGTCGCGCATCGTGGCAAAATCCGGTACCAGGCCAACATACCAGAACAGCAATGAGACGGTGAAGTAGGTTCCCACTGCAAAAACATCCCACAACAGCGGACTAAAAAACTGTGGCCACAATTGCATAGAATTGGGAATAGGGAACATCCAATAAACCACCCATATACGCCCAACGTGGATGGCGGGAAAGATACCCGCGCACATAACGGCAAAAATGGTCATCGCTTCCGCAAAACGGTTGATTGCCGTTCTCCAACCCTGCCTGAACAGGAATAGAATAGCGGAGATCAATGTCCCGGCGTGACCGATACCGACCCACCAGACAAAATTCACAATGGCCCAGCCCCATCCGGCTGCTTTATTTAAGCCCCATACTCCGGTTCCCTGTACAATAAGGTAAGTAACTACGCCTAAAAGCAAAGCCAGCACCATGTTTGATATACCAAAAGCAATATACCACCACTTGGGGGTTGCTTGCTGGGGGATGTCACTAATAAGTTTAGTTATACTGCCGAAGTCGTGATCTCCCTCTACGAGAGCAGGTTCCGGTTTGTATTTGTATTTTTGACTCATCTACTAACTATTTCTCCGCCTCGGCCTATGCCATGTCTGGATTGGGGTTTCGCAGTTTTGCAACATATGATGTCCGGGGTCGTGTATTAAGTTCCCCAAGCATTAAATAACTACGTTCATTACGCTTAATTTGACTAATCTGGCTGTCTGTGTCTGTAAGGTCACCAAAATCAATGGCATTGGCAGGACAAGCTTGCTGGCAAGCTGTTTTTACAGTACCGTCAGCCGGTTTCTTTAAATCGGTCTCACGTTTGGTTTCAATTTTACCTCGTTGAATTCGCTGTACGCAATACGTGCATTTTTCCATCACGCCACGGAAACGGATCGTTACATCCGGGTTCATAGCCATTTGTACCACTTCAGGATCTTCACCAGTGGTTAAATATTCCTTGGTGTAATTGAAGAAGTTAAAGCGCCGGACCTTGTAAGGACAATTGTTAGCACAATACCGGGTTCCTATACAGCGGTTATAGGTCATTTGGTTCAACCCGTCATCGCTGTGCGTTGTTGCTGCAACAGGACAAACCTGCTCACAAGGAGCCAATTCGCAATGCATACAGGGAACCGGCTGGTGTAATACCTGAGGATTTGCCTCATCAGGGCCTGAGAAATACCGGTCTACACGAATCCAGTGCATTTCCCGCTCGCGATGGACCTCACGTTTACCAATAACCGGAATGTTATTCTCCGCCTGACAGGCAATGGTACAAGCATGGCAACCAATACAGGTATTAAGGTCGATAGACATGCCCCACTGAGGTTCATTCTCCGGGTAATCTTGTGGGTCAAAAAGTGTATAGCGTGAAATACTCTTTTCATCAACTTCACCCGGTATATAAACCATGTCTGGAGCAAAAGTTGGATGATCGCGATATTCTTCAATACTTGCCTCTCTAACCAATGCCCGCCCTTCCATACTGGAATGGTCCTGGGTACTTGCTATAGCATATTGTTCACCGGTTCTTTCTACCTGAACATCACTGTGGAACAAGAGATTTTCCGTTGTTCTCAAAGGATAAATATCTGTACCAACACCATCAGCAACACGACCAAACCCTTCGCGTCCGTAACCATATGTTACGGTTATGCTATTATCTGCCTGACCCGGAATTACCCAAGCCGGAATCTCCACAGTTTGACCACCGGCCGTAATGCGGATCTTATGAGCATCCAGATCGCCAAAGTCTCTTTCATCAGGGATGCCGATCCTTCTTGCCGTAGCGGCACTGATCTGAGCTACATTATCCCAGGTAATCTTCGTAATTGAGTCTGGAAGCTCCTGTAACCAACCGTTATTGGCAAAGCGGCCGTCATATACCCTTGAATCTACTTTCATGACCAATTCAAGGGCCTCTTCATCAACAGGTGTTGATTGCCCGAGTACCTGCCCTGCTTCTTCAGTAAATCCATTAGCCAGACTTACCGATACCGCAGGGAAACTGGTGCCTTCCTGCAAACCATCGTGTAATACCGTAGCCCAGGTATCTTCAAAATCTTGTGGTGCAAAACTCTGCCATGTCTCACGGACAAGATCATAACCAGGCGTATATTCGCCATTAAGCACCATATTCAGAAACTCAACTTCGCTTAACGCTCCAAATAAGGGCTGGATCATGGGTTGTATTATGGAACGAACTCCGTTGTAGGAATATCCATCACCCCATGCTTCAAGAAAGTGTGTTTTATTGACATGCCAATCGCACAATCGTGCCGTTTCGCCTACATGGTTTGACAAGTTTATCGAAACAGGGACAGCATCCAGAGCCTCTGCAAAATTCAAGTCACTGGGTGCCGTAAATACAGGGTTAGTCCCCATAATCACTACACTTTGAAACTCACCGGCACCAAGTCTGCGGGTAACTTCAGCGAACCGCTGGTTTTGATCACCGGCCTCCACATGAGGAAGCTCGAGATAAGCAATGGTTGTACCTGCATTACCCAGCGCCAAATTTATAGCTGCCACAGTTGCATGCACATCCGAATCATGGTCCATACCGGCGGCAACAATGGATTCGCCCCGGTTATTCAGCAGCTCCTCAGCCAATACACTAATCCATGCATGCTGAGAAAATTCATTAGTGTAATTTCTGTACGCTTCCAGCCCATCCACACTTTCGGAGAGCCTTGCAGCCAGTGCGTTTAAGAAAAGCGGAATTTGCGCAGCTTTGACCCTAAGCCTGTGATCGGCATTACTCCCGGTCAGGGTGAATGCTGATTCTACTGAATACAGACGATTCATATCATCTTCTGTACTCTTTACTCTTCTTGCCTCGGAAAACCGTTTTACATTCTCAACATCATTATCACTAAGCTGCATAAAGTCTTCGTCCAAAGACAATATTACTTTAGCTTGATCAAAATGATGATAGGTCCTGAGTTTTTGGCCGAAAGCCTTTTCATTTCCCAGCAATCGGTTTTCATCGCTAAACGGTTCGTGATTTACCCATTCAGCATTTGGAAAGCGATCAAGTACGGCTTGCTTTAACCGTAAATAGGTAGGTGAGGATGAATCCTCGCTGATAAAAGCTATTCGTTGATCCGTATCAGCAAACTGTTCAGCACAAAAAGCTTCAAACTCTTCCCGGCTTGCCTGCTGATCACCTTGCAGTATATGACGTGAACGGTCACGGTCATAAAGCTCAAGGGTTGCCGCTTGTTGGAACACATTGGTAGACCCCAAAGTTGACGGATGCTCTGGATTGCCTTCTATTTTGATGGGACGACCTTCGCGAGTCTCCACTATTAAGCCGTAAACACTATCCTTAAAAGGCATTGATGTTGCATAGTACAAGGGGTTGCCCGGTACCATATGCTCTGGTTGCTGCCTAAGGGGGAGAATTTTTTGAACAGGTTTTCTACAGGAAGCCAGGCCGGCAAGTGCTACCGAAGCCCCCATAATCTGAATAAAATTCCTTCTGGACAAGCCGTCTTTCAATTCGGACGCTTCTTTTGGAAATTCACGCTCCGAAGCTTTTACAAACTCTTCGTTTTGTGCCAGCTCGTTTAGGCTTTTCCAGTACGTTCGCTGATTTTCGTTACTCATGTTTAGTTACTGTGTTTTTTTAAAAACAAAAAGTCTGGATTATCTATGACAGGCGTTGCAATAGGTGGGAGGGGCAATATTTCGTTTTGAAATAATCATCTGGGCAAGTTCATGCTGATCTTCTGGTGGCTGCCAATCCATATTAGTAACCTGCTCTACCGGCCGAAGGTCTGGTCCCGGATCATTGTGGCAATCAAGGCACCAACCCATGCTCATAGATTCGGTTTTCATAACAACCTGCATGCGGTCAACACGTCCGTGACAGCTAACACAACCAACGCCAACGTTAACATGGGCGCTGTGGTCAAAATAAGCGAGGTCGGGAATATCATGGACACGTACCCACTCTACCGGTTCTCCTGTTTCCCAGCTTTCGCGAAGGGGTTCAAGGGCCGGGCTGTCGCTGGCAATTTGTTCATGGCAGCCCATACAAGTTTGGGTAGGTGGTATCGACGCTTTAGCCGATTCTTCTACGGAGGCGTGACAGTAGCGGCAATCAAGGCCTAACTCCCCGACATGCAATTGGTGGCTATAAGGTATAGGCTGTTCCGGAGCATAGCCGACTTCTAAATATTCAGGAGAGCCAAAATACCAGAAACCGAAAACAATAGCAGTAAGACCTAAAATTAAACCGAGTTGAATTTGCTTTGGAACCTTATTAGCCCACTTTGGAAAAATTTGTGCCATAAAATACTTAAAAATACCTGATCCTGATTAGCTATCAGGCTACACCAGTTTAAGAAATAATTAACAAATGAAATATAACCTTCGTGGAAGCTTCATTTCCACATCGATGCAAAGATAAAGCAGAATTTTCTAATATGCTTGATATTTCGTTCACAAAATTAAAAAAATCTACTTCGCGCCATTGTCTTATAAGAACATCTCAAAGTAATGCAGTAGTCCTTTATAAATTAATCTGATACTCTTTAAAGATTATTTTTTAACAGTTTATCCTATAAATTCCTTTAGGACCACTTTCTAATAAGCATTGTTGATCAGAAAGATCAACACCCCGGTTACCGACACATAAAGCCATACGGGAAATGTGAACCTGGACAATTTTCGATGGACCTTAAACCTTCCTGCAAAGGCAAAATAAAAACTGCTCAGCACCAGGGGCACAACCGCAGCCGATAAGATAATGTGGCTAATCAGAATGGAAAAATATACAGGGCGTATAAAGCCGGTCCCCTCAAAAAGGGTATGCCCCTGAAAAGTATGGTATATCACATAGCTGATCAGGAACAGGGTTGAACTGGCAAAAGCCGCGACCATAAAGCGCATATGGATTTCAAACTTTCGCTGAAGAATATAATAATATCCAAACAACAGCATCGTGGTACTGATAGCATTTAACGATGCATTCAGTGCCGGAAGGTTGGCAATAATATCCGAGGAATATTCTATCCCCTGCTGGTAGTAGAGAAGCCAGACCAGAAACAAAAAAGCAAGAGCACTTACCAGGATGATCAATATAATAGCTTTATATACACTGGTATTCTTCAGAGCATCAATGGTGATACGCGATCTAATATCTGTTGGCATGGGGCATTAAAATTTTGAAAAAGCTCAACTCATAACGTTAGAGGAAAGCGAAAATTTAAAAAAGAGGTTCACTAATTGGAAATTACAGGTTCAACCGTAGAGACGCAAGATCTTGCGTCTCTACAATCATGCACCCGCATCACGGAATGTACTCCTATTCCCGGTATGATGAAATTACGGTTTTTTGGTTTATTCAGGCATTTGTTAAACCCATCCGTAGAGACGCAAGATCTTGCGTCTCTACAATCATGCACCCGCATCACGGAATG
>JBBDMV010000092.1:0-3932 GCA_040878115.1 Balneolales bacterium | reverse complement strand
TAATAATTATCTTTATTTCTATAAATAACAGTTAGATATAATAGACATAAAACCACTATCAGGCATATAGCCTAATACCCTATTACCCCAAATAAAGAGCCTGATCTGATACATCTTTATCTTCCCTGTGATTTCTCCATATCTTGGGTAAGGTTTGGTCCGGCCACAAATAACCTGGATTCCAGGCTAAAAAGAGTCCAGAACAGGTGTATTACGGGCTTATTGAGGGGAGATTTACTTTATCAAAAGCATAATTAATGTCGCCGCTATTGAGGAATTTGGTGGTTGAATAGCGCAACAAGAGTATTTTTATACCTTATATGTTGTTTATTTGTAGCTTAAGCCGAACCCACCCCTGCAAGACGGTATACGTTTTCTTGAGGCGCTAACGGATTTATAGCCTTAGCGTTAAAACAAACCCAGGTACTCCTTAAAAACCCGCGATCAGATATCCAGTTTGTTTAAATGCCGCTTCATTCATTATTTGTTAAAAAGTTTACTCCGGCTTCGGGAATAAGCACTTTGGTTTTCCCTTTCGATCGCTCTTCGGTGATCGTCTTGAACTCTTCCGGTGAACCGGTGAGCACAGGGAATGTTCCGTAGTGAATAGGAATGGCAAGCTTCGGTCGCAGCAATTTGCAGGAATATGATGCCTCTTCAGGACTCATCACGTAGTAGTCACCTATTGGCAAGAGGGCAACTTCAGGATGATAAAGTTCCCAGTACAATTTGAAATCCATCATGATATTGGTGTCCCCGGCATGATAGATCTTGATGTCGTTATTGAAATGAACAATCAGCCCTGCTGGTTCTCCGGCATATTGCCCATTGTATGATGAGCTATGATTGGCTGAGGTCATGGTCACTTTGAAATCATCGAAAACAGCGGTACCGCCTTTGTTCATTTCCAGGGCCTGATCTGCCGAAAGGCCGGCTTCGATGAGAAGGGCCGAAAGTTCAACGATAGCAAGAACTTTTGCTCCTGTTTTTTCAGCCAGATCAAGGGTATCCCCTACGTGGTCCGGGTGCCCGTGGGTGAGCAGGATATAATCGATCTGCTCCGGTGACTTCTCATTTTCAGGTGTTTGAGGGTTACCTGACAAAAATGGATCGATATAAAGGACACTGCCCTTGGGGCTTATCAGTTTGAAAGCCGAGTGTCCCAGCCAGTAAGCTTCTACTTCAGTATTCATAATACTTTAGGTTACAGGTTGATAAAAAGTAAAGGTCCATATGCATCAAAGCGTTCAAATTTATATGTTATAAAAGAAGAATTTTTTTATTTATCAAATAATTAAAACCGATTAGGTTCATTAAAGAAAGAGAGTATCATGATTATTTGAACATTTAGCATTGTTTTGCGACAACAATAGTTTAAAATTCACACCTAAAACCAGTTAGAATGGCCCAAAAAGTAAAACTCCATCATCAGACCCCTCACAAAAAACGAATTTTTGAACTGGCCGATCTTCTTAAATCCGGCTCCGTTGCATTATTTCCTACCGACAGCCAATACGCTTTAGGCTGCTGCTACGATAACAAAAAAGGTGTTGATCGAATTCGCTTAATTCGTCATTTACCTAAAGATCACTTGTTTACTTTAATTTGTGACTCTTTATCCGGCATATCCAAGTTTGCTCAGCTATCCGACGAGAACTTTAAAGTAATTAAAAGGCTGATCCCCGGACCCTATACTTTTGTGCTGCCATCAACGAAGGAGGTACCCAAGCTATTAGTTCATCCCCGCAGGGAAACCATCGGATTTCGGGTGCCGGATGCTCCGATTTGTCAGGAATTAATTGCTGAATTGGGCATACCATTAATTGCTGCCACGGCAAAGACACCTGAAATGAACGAAAATGGCCTTGAAGGGCTATCTAAAGAACAACTTTTCCGGAACCTGGAAAAACAGGTAGATATAGTCGTAGATGACGACTTGCCTTTGCAATCTAACCAATCCACCATTATTAACATGACCGGAGAAATGCCGGTTATTGTCCGGCGGGGCCTGGGTATCGAGGCCCTGGAGGAAGCTTTTGCCTGGGAGAACGTTGGTCCACTGAGTGAAGAGTAGAAGCGTGAGCTTGGCTTTTCACCAAAGCCGGGCGGTCTTAAACAGGATAACTTTGTATTCGTTAAGCTAACCCTGAAATAATGCAAAGTTATCCACATTAGAATCCCATAATAATTATATTACCATGTTATCATAAAATGACTGAGAATTAAACACAAGAAATTTCGTCATTTTTCTAAGTTGAAAAAATAAAGGATACTATGTCTACAACAAAAAAAATGGCCATTTTGGTCGCTGGTGGGCCTGCGCCAGGCATTAACAGTGTAATAGGGTCTGTAACGATTCGTGCGGCCCTTGAGGGTGTTGAAGTAATTGGCTTGAGAGATGGGTTCAAATGGATCATGCAGGGAGATATTGAACATACCCAGGAACTGAACATTGATAATGTAAGCCGCATCCATTTTCGTGGGGGATCATTTCTGGGGATTGCCCGCGACAACCCGACTAAAGACAAGAAGCATCTTGAAAATGTAATTTCGTCTCTGCTTCGCCTGAATGTCGACAAACTTATCACCATTGGCGGAGATGATACCGCGTTCAGTGCCATGACCCTTGAAAAACTGGCTGCCGGACGTATCCGTGTTGTCCATGTTCCAAAAACCATTGATAATGATCTGGACCTGCCACACGGTATTCCTACTTTCGGTTACCAGACCGCTCGCCACATCGGTGTTGAGATCGTAAAAAACCTTATGGTTGATGCTAATACAACATCACGTTGGTATTTTGCAGTTGCTATGGGCCGAAAAGCCGGTCATCTTGCGCTGGGCATTGGCAAAGCTGCGGGGGCATCCATGACCTTGATATCGGAAGAGTTTAAAGGTGAGTACATCTCCATACAAAACATGGTTGACGTTTTAGTCGGATCTATTATCAAACGCCTGAGCTACGGACGCCAGGATGGCGTCGCCGTTTTAGCTGAAGGCCTGGTAGAACGCATTGACCCCGAAGAGTTGGCAAGTATTGCCGAGGTTGAGCTTGATGAACATGATAACCTGCGTATTGCAGAAGTCGATTTTGGGCGAATTATTAAACAAGAAGTCCAGAAAAGGCTTATCGAATTGGGCATAAAAACGACCATAGTAGCCAAAGATATTGGCTATGAAGTGCGATGCGCCGATCCGATACCTTTTGATATGGAGTATACACGGGATCTTGGCCATTCTGCGGCACAGTTTATGCTGGATGGTGGAAATGCCGCCATGGTTTCCATTCAGGAGGGTAACTTCGTACCCATGTACTTCAAAGATATTCTGGACCCGAAAACCAAAAAGACCAAGGTCCGAATGGTTGATGTAAGGAGTGAGTACTTTAAAATTGCCCGCCGGTACATGCTTCGGTTAAAAAGATCTGACTTTGAAGATAATGAGGAGCTTTCTAAATATGCCGCAACAGCCGGGCTTTCCGTGGATGAATTTCGCAACCGGTTTTCTTCTGTAATTGAGAACGACCTTCTATATAGCGATAGCACGATATCCAAAAATAGCCTTGGCTCTCCAGAGGTTGACGGTAAGAAGAAGGTTATATAACAAAAGATAACGTGGTGGGGCGAAGCCCTGGTGGATTGCACCAGAGGAATCTTCGACTTCGCCGGATTAGGGGCAGAATGACAGATACCTAAATAAGTAAACCATAGCTTCTATTTGTTAGCCTTTTGATACAGCCCCTACGGTTTTGCCAAAGCAGCGCTTTTGGCAAAACCGGGGGTGTGTAATTAACTCACGCCCTCAACATTACCCAATATTCTAACCCATCCTGAGCATAGCACCAGGCCCTTCTGGCTTTTTCAAAATCCCCTGGTGCATTCCATACACACCCCCGCTTTCGGTGCTCCCGCTGCGCGGGCACCGCAAGCGAC
>JBBDMV010000091.1:0-21006 GCA_040878115.1 Balneolales bacterium | reverse complement strand
ATGCGGAACATGTAGAATCAGTAGACTTTTAATCGCACCTTGTAGGAATTGTAAGATTATTGTCAATGCGGAACATGTAGAATCAGTAGACTTTTAATCGCACCTTGTAGGAATTGTAAGGGAATAGGTTTGGTTGTGCGGATATCATTTTTGACTTTTAATCGCACCTTGTAGGAATTGTAAGTCGTGAGACAAGAAGTCTACTATAGGTCTATCCACTTTTAATCGCACCTTGTAGGAATTGTAAGTGCCGAACAAATCTACACGAAGGACGATTTGATCATTACTTTTAATCGCACCTTGTAGGAATTGTAAGTGCGAGGGGCCTATGATTCCCTAAACCGGATCAACGCTTTTAATCGCACCTTGTAGGAATTGTAAGAGTTGATTCTTCCTGCACGGTTGCCGGCTTCAGGTCTTTTAATCGCACCTTGTAGGAATTGTAAGATTGACACTTCATATTTGGATAGGTTAAGCTATTGGGCTTTTAATCGCACCTTGTAGGAATTGTAAGGGAACCACCGAACTTATTTACGCATGGACGAAACACTTTTAATCGCACCTTGTAGGAATTGTAAGTTCGATTGTGGTTGTTTTGTATTGCGCATCCCACAACTTTTAATCGCACCTTGTAGGAATTGTAAGGCCTCTCTTTGGCGTTGTGATAGCGAATGACATTGATCTTTTAATCGCACCTTGTAGGAATTGTAAGCATATAATATTCAAGGGTGAAAATGGCCGCACAGACTTTTAATCGCACCTTGTAGGAATTGTAAGAAAAAGACAAAGGCAAAACCATCTTCATTAACGAAGCTTTTAATCGCACCTTGTAGGAATTGTAAGTTTTCTCTACTCCTGTTATGGGTTAAATAAATTGTGTTGCCTTTTAATCGCACCTTGTAGGAATTGTAAGTAAGCTGTCGGAACTCAAAGCTGGACTGAAAACCATCTTTTAATCGCACCTTGTAGGAATTGTAAGACATTTAGGGATATTTGCAAAGAGTTTGAACAAAACTTTTAATCGCACCTTGTAGGAATTGTAAGACCCGGACACGACGCGGAAGGGGATGTTCTTCTATAACCTTTTAATCGCACCTTGTAGGAATTGTAAGATCAATTGCCGCAAGGGCCTATTACATTGAGGTTTCTTTTAATCGCACCTTGTAGGAATTGTAAGGTCTGTCCATGAAGCTACTCCATCGCTGGTTCTCGCTTTTAATCGCACCTTGTAGGAATTGAAATATTTTTGATAGCTTTTCCTTATCCTGATCGGTTGTCCTTTTAATCGCACCTTGATCGGGTTGTGATACAAACACGCTACCTCCACTGCACCGGTATAGTAGCAGAATCCATTAGAATAAGGATTGAAACATTCCCTGCTAAGGTGTTGTACCTCTTACGGGGGGTACGGTATATAGTAGCAAATTATAAAAATTGTTTTGATGCCAAGTCAAATTGGCTATGTTTTTGATTTGAAGTCAAGACAAAAAAGTTGTTAATTTCTGGAGATTTAATCGTTTCGGGATTCATACTGCCACTTTATTTTGTCCTGTTCAGTAGTTCAAAATGGCTTTTGGGCAGCCAGCTTCTTTTGTCTCTGTCGTCTTTGATCTTTATGTTCAGGTGCTGTTTTTGCTCATCAAATACTTCATATGTTTTATTTATGGTTAGCTGATGCGTATGGCCATTATTGGATATGCATTTTACCAGGGTTCCTGTGATCATGTTGGCAATTCCCTCTTCACGTTGCTTTCTTATAGCCAAAGTTTCTTCATAAAGCATCATGCCTCTATCCATGTCTTCATCGGTAATTAAGTTGCGAGATTTAAGCCAATTTAGTACATCCTTACGGTCTTGACGGTCTTTGAACCCGAACCATTGCTCATGCAGTCCGACATCATAAAGAGCATCTTTAAATCTTCTGAATGCTCCTTTACCTTTGATGATCGTCAACAGCAAATTTTGGGTTTTCTCATCCTGATCGTCTCGCGACAGGATGAATTGTTCCATCTCGTGCCAACCCTCGGCAGGTCCTTTAACCGGAATTGGTATAAACCGTTCCTCATCAAGGTCATTTTCTACCAATTCTCTCATTTCATCATCATCAGTAAAATCAGAGATCAATACTGTTTTTCCATCCTGAACATCAAGGTACCACTCCATCTCGTAATTGTTATCATTCGTTGCCATCGCAATATCTTCCAGTAAACTATTGCTGAGGTCAAGCGTTTTCTTTTCCTGTTTCATTGAGCTCCTTTTCGCTTAATTTTAAAGATACTTTTACCCTTCGAGCTTACTTGCTATTCCAACGTCAACTCAGGTAATTTTTGGTTAAAACTTGAAACTATCATTTTATTGTCTTTAGAGAAAGTTCTTTTGTGGACCAGGCTGACCATCAGAGGGATGTTCGATTTTCCGCCGTAGATTTTGTTGGACCAATACATTATGTTATTATAGGAAAATGACAAAACCGTAACTCTGTCAAAGTTAAAAACTATCCCACTGCAAATTGGATAAAAAATGACATACTCTCAGCTCTCCATATTCAGCTGGCAGACGGAAAAAATGGCTGAAGGATTTCGTAAACTTGCAGATTTTGACTTTGACGCGGCAAGACAAGCTTTTCAGGAGATCATTCAAAAGCAAGAAGTTGTTGAACAGAAAGTTCATGATGCCTTAGAAGTTACCTTATACTGGGAAAATATAATGGGACATTGTATTGGAACATCACGCGATCAAATAATCCCTTACCTTTACCGGGAAATCATTCATTTTGATTTTTCAAATACCTGGGGTATACAGTCATTGCGCAAAAGCCTTCTCGATCACCTCGTTTCCATCATGTATGATGAACATCAGTTTTATATTACTGCGGACGTATGCCTGTCTGATCTGCTTATCGAACTTGACAGAAATGATGAGGCCGAACGAGTATTAACAGACCAGATGAAACAGGAGCCGGGTAACAATATTCGTTTTCGTTTGGCACAAATCCAATGGGTGAACGGGAAGCGAAATAAAGCAAAGATAAATTATGTGCTGGGGTTGCTTCTTGCACCTGGCAATATTTTTTTAGACAGAATTGAGAGTCCGGAAATCCAGGAAACTATAGACATGCACGGGCCGGAAATGGCGCCTGCGTACGGTTGGGTGAATGGTGCGTTACCTCTCGTCCGTGTTCCGGAAACGGTAATCGCATACAGTGTAACACACCGGAAAGCGCTTAGATCATATCAATTACTGGGAATGGCAGAAGAATCTGCGAGGGTAAAGGATGCAGAGGCCTGTTTTAACTACAGGAAAAAACTTAAAGAAACAGCGCCCGATCTGTATGATGTTTATTTTACATTGCTTTCAAAAAGGCGCGGACCCATGTAGGTTAAAAACTTTCAAATATTTAATTTACCATAAAATAAACAAACGATTTCCCTGCAATATGTGAGATGTCATTTGTCTATGATGTAAATCCTCTATCCAAAAAGCCTTTTGCACAACCTCCCTTAATCGCACCTTGTAGGAATTGAAACATTTCTTTCCGGGCATTCAATTTATAATCAAAATACATAAAGCTGGCACATTCCTTCACAAGGCAAAATAGATAACATCAAAGCGGAACTGCCTGAGTTTTACCAGTTGCTTGAAGGTCGCTGACGTATTCAAATTGTCAGTTTTTAATTTTATCGTCTTCATGGACGATGAAAGATTGCAAGCGCCTTCTTGTCAGGATGGCAATTTTGTTAAAGGAACCGGTAAACTCTTCCTCCATAAGCAGGTATCGGCGCTCCCCCAGGGTATCGTATAACTTCTTCCAAAACCGATACCTTTCATTTCCAAGCACTTCATTGGCTTCCAGTATGAACATGGCTTCCGATACAACCTCATCAGCCTCCTCCGCCCTTTTACAGGTGCTTAACCTGAACATAATTTCGCTGTTAAACTTATCTAGATTCATGCGATGATATTTTTTAATGACTCATAATTGGGCCAGCATATAATTTTTTAATAGTTTAGTGTGATTTAAAACCATACGGAAACGTTTGCGGAATATCTTTTTTTGTTGGTTTGAGTTCCAATGCATCAACAGATCTGGTTTCATTGAACCAAATGTACTCATCGAACTGATCGGCCAGGGAGGCTTGAAAATAATGACTCTGAAGCTCTGTTTCAGGGCGGTATATAACGCCAATGGCTCGCTCCAGCCGAGCTATCATCATTTCTTCGGTCAATGGCCCATGTCCATTCTTATGTAGAGGGAGCATAAAATTTTCAATGTCTGTTTGATTCATTAGCTGTTCTACACTGTCAGGTAGCGAAGGACGCACTTTTTTGATCTCCATATGTCCGCCCCAATTCGAGGCGGCAGCTACGGTGCCATGATCGGTTCCAAATCCT
The DNA here is from genome assembly GCA_040878115.1 of Balneolales bacterium. GTDB lineage: Bacteria > Bacteroidota > Rhodothermia > Balneolales > Natronogracilivirgulaceae > JBBDMU01. Next base: position 16,614 of record JBBDMV010000091.1, on the reverse strand, counting down.
ATACTATAAGCGTCTCTTCCGAAATTCTCTTTGGCAAGCTGGCCGATATTATGCTCACCGCAAGCAGCCATTTCAGTCGCCGAAGCGTCACCCACATGGGAATTATGGGCCCATACCACAGCTTTCGCATTTGGCCCCCGGTATTCAAGCTCCGCTTCGAGGGTTTCAAACATGTGGCTGTCGCGCAAGTTCCATGAAGAAGCATACATGCTGTAGAGGTCAAGTCCGTAAAATCCTATTTTGCCTTCCGGTTTTTTCTGCGTATCGTTATACAGTTTTAGCCAGTTGATGAAGCGGAGAACCTGCTCATTGCGCCACATCCATACGGGGAAACGGGTAAAAGGCTTATATCCGCTGTATTCTGCATTGGCCCCACGGGCATAATGATCAATATGGGCGGCATCAGGCCAGTCGGCTTCCACCGCTACGATGTTAAAGCCCTTCTGTTCGATGAGTTCTTTGCTCATCCGGGCTCTCATATCATAAAACTCAGCAGTGCCGTGACTGGCCTCGCCCATCAGAACCACCCTCGAATCTCCGATTCTATCCATTAAAGCATCGAGATCAACGGTTCCGATATCCTGGACCGGCTCGGCGGCATGTTCGATCATCGTAAAAATGGTCTTCCTTTGATTACCACTTTCTTTAATCGTACTTCCGGCATTTTCATTTCCCCTGGAGCTAACCAGGGGTACAAAACGTACCTTGCCCAAATTCTCCCGGTCTACAATGCCATCTTTCCTGACCAACCTGATAAGGTTTTGTGACCGTGGTGCGGGCCCAACAGGAATGACCAAACGTCCTCCCTCAGCAAGCTGGTCTTTTATCGGCTGCGGGACCTCTTTCCCGGCCGCCGCTACATTGATGGCATCAAAGGGCGCATGTTCATTCCACCCTTTAGAGCCATCGCCGTGCAAAACGTGAATATTATCGTAACCCAGCCTTTTGAAACGATCCCGCGCACTTTCAGCAAGGGACTTATGCCGCTCAATGGTATAGACCTCAGAAGCAATACGGCCCAAAACAGCTGCCGCGTAGCCTGAGCCCGTCCCGATATCCAAGACCTTATCCTCTGGTTCCAAATCCAATGCTTCTGCCATAAGGGCCACGATAAAGGGTTGCGATATGGTTTGTTCTTCTTCTATCGGCAGGGCGGAATCCTTATAAGCATATTCTACCAAACCTTTACTTACAAATTCTTCACGGGGAATTTCATGCATTGCCGAAAGTACGGCTTCATTATGAATACCACGGCCTTTAAGCTGTCGCTCGATCATCTGTTCTTTTAGAAAAAGGAAGTCAGATTGATGAAGGATATCAGACATGATACTCCTGTTTAAATACTGATTTTATTATACTTATGTTCTATATTCAACGAAAAATAAACAAACATCTTTTAAAGTAGAGCAATAGAGATATTTAATATTGGCAAATCCTATATTTTTTAATGATTCATTTGCATTTTAGATAAATTCTTTGGCTCCCGCCTAAATTAAAATGCTTTATACTTCTATTTATTAATTACTTATACTCAATACAAAACCTTGGAAAGCGTTTCAGGTGAAAGTATTTTTCAACCACCAAACAATCAAAATTACAGGTCCTATATTATGGCAATCACTCAATATCGACCAGATGTAGATTACCCGATAATCCCTCGCCGGTTTAGCGAAATGATGGACGAGTTCTTCAACGAATCACTGAGTTTAGGAGAACGAGCCGGATTTGTACCGGGGATAGACATCACCGAAGACGACAAGCAGTACTTCATCCAGATTACCTTGCCTGGTATGAAGAAAGATGACATCAGCATTGATCTTGATGATCGCACCATAACCGTTAGTGGTGAACGAAAACAAGAAAGAGAAAATAAAGATGTGAAATACCACCTGGTAGAAAGCCGCTACGGCAAGTTTGAAAGAAGCTTCACACTGCCTGCAACTGCTGACCCTGATTCCCTGGATGCCAAATATGAAGATGGCATTTTAAAGATGACTGTGAAAAAGTCTGAGAAGTCAATGAGCAAGCAAATTAAAGTGAAGTAATATCTTTCATAACTAAACTTCATAAGAGAGTAAGAGAGAGTTAATTAAAGTTGATGTAGTCAAACAACTGCTGATAGTTCCGCCCAAGGGGTTACCCATGTTAATAATAAAGTAAAAGTGTTGAGAGAAAGGGTGCCGATGTAGCTTATAAGCCTGCCGGATAGTCAGGCAGGCTTATTTAAGAGAACATAACGATTACCGTTTCATTCTATCAGTTTTTAACCAAGAGGCATTAAAACTAAAATTATGGCTAAAGAAAATGTGGAAACACTGGAAAAAGGTAATATATACTTCTTCTACAGGCCGAAAATAGATGTAGGGGAAAATATTTCCGGAGTAGATGATATACAGAACTTTTATTTTGTTTTGGGTCCGAAGGCGGAAAAGAATGCCCGCCTGATGATCATCGGCAAAGAGAGCTTGCCTGGCTTCTCCAAAAATGAAAAGTCCTGGGGCTTTGTGAAAAGATCATCAACCAAAAAGCAAATAAGCGAAGAGCTTGGATCTTTTTCCTATGAAACCAAAACCCGTGGAAAAAGAGAAAACCCTGCTGCCAGGCCCTGTGGAGAAGGTATATATCAAATTGTTAGCCATGGAGATCATACTCATTTAATTTACGCTCTTGAACTTCCGGAAGAACCGGATAAAGTCCAAAAAGCTTTAAAAATAAGAGAAGAGGGAAATTACATAGTAAGCGTAAAAAACCCGGAGAAAGGTCAGCCTGCCAATGCGGGGCTGTCAAAAGACCAAAAGGCTGATTTCCCAAAAAAACTACATGGTTTATTCGAGGACAAAAGATTTGTGCCTGTTGATCCTCCCGATTTTTTGAACTACAATCATGCCGAGATTATGTTTATCGGTATTGATAAAGATGTTAAAAAAGAACTTGGCATAGAGCTTAATCCCGAAAAAGAAACAGAAAATAAGGCCGATATTTTCAAAGACCTGAACATCGACAAGCAAGAACACCCGGTAGGGCCTTTGTTTGAAGGAGAATGGACTTAGAGTTCACAGTCGGTTTTCATCTTACGAACTCATACAATGCCACTGAAAGCGCCACTGAGGCATTTAAACTTTCTACAGCATCATTCCTGTTTGTACCGGGGATTCTGATAAGTGTACGGTGAGGTTTGACCAGGGCCTGGTCCAGCCCCCCTGCTTCATTGCCTATGACCAGTATACTTTTAGGGTCGGGCTTCACATCCTTCAGCGTAATCGACTGTTCACCGGCATCCAGCAAGTACGTTTCCCATCCTTTCGATTCGAGTTCAGTTAGAGCTGTTTCCAAATCTCCCTCCCACCAGTCAATAGATCCCGTGGCCCCGGCTGTACTGCGCACAACTTTGGGGTGAAACAAATCGACCGTCCCCTCATCACAAAGCATACCTGTGGCACCGAACCAGGCCGCGGTTCTTAATATGGTTCCGGCATTCCCCGGGTCCTGAATCCGGTTTAAAGCTACCAAACAACCTTTCCCCAGGTTGAAAGATAACAGTTCTGCAGGTTCCGGTATTCTGCACACAGCCAGGACGCCCTGTGGGTTATCCGTGTCGGAAAGCTCTAAGAACTGCTTATGGTTTACCTTAATAATTTGGACAGAATCCCCTGAACGTAAAAATACAGGGACTTTCCATGCTTCCCCGCTTTCGTCAAAAACCAGATAATCGATCCTTATCAACTTATTACTGAGGATCTGCTCTACTGTTCGCAAACCTTCCGCTACAAACTGCCGTTTTTCCATTCTATATTTTTTTTTGCTCAGTTTGCGCAAATTGGTGATAAGGGATTTTGACATGGTCTTAATATATTCTGAGGCAATTGTTCAGAGAAAATACAAATATCATAGCAAAGCTCATGTTTTTTTAGTTAAACATCATTCCGTACTACCTGACCATGTTTAATAAAACAATATAACTTTACCACTGTTCATTTCCATTTTACATAGATACTGGATTGATTATCTTGAAGACATCTTAGAACCTGGAATCTTGAAATATAGCGTACATGCATTTCCTTGAATCACTTGACATATCAAAACATAACCATGGAACCCGGACCGGGCTTAAAAGCATCGGATCTGCAGACAAAAACCAGCTTCCCAGCATTTCACCGGTTGACGGCAAGGAAATTGCTTCCGTCAGTCAAACGACTGCGGATGAACTGGACCAAGTTATAACAACGGCCTCGGAAGCTTTCAATACCTGGCGTACCATTCCTGCACCAAAGCGCGGAGAAATTGTACGGCAGATTGGGCTTGAGCTTAGGAAATATAAAGAAGACCTCGGCAAACTGGTTTCCTATGAATGCGGTAAATTATATCAGGAAGGGCTCGGTGAAGTTCAGGAGATGATCGATATATGCGATTTCGCCGTAGGACTTTCCCGTCAACTATACGGCTACACCATGCATTCTGAGCGACCGCAACATCGCATGTACGAACAGTATCATCCGCTAGGTCCCGTGGGCGTGATTTCAGCATTTAACTTTCCCGTAGCAGTATGGAGCTGGAATACCATGCTGGCTGCCGTTTGCGGAGATACCGTGATCTGGAAACCTTCTGAAAAGACACCGTTAACTGCCGTGGCCTGCCAAAACATTGTCAGTAATGTTCTCAGGAAAAACAAGCTGCCGGAAGGGATTTTTAATCTCATTATCGGTGGACGAGAAATTGGCGAAAAAATGGTTGATGATAAAAGAATTCCCCTTATTTCTGCCACAGGATCAACCAGGATGGGTAAGATTGTGGGAGAACGTGTTGCATCACGACTGGGTAAATCATTACTGGAACTTGGAGGTAACAACGCCATTATTATCAGCGAGAAAGCTGATCTTGAAATGGCCATTCGCGCTACTGTTTTCGGAGCCGCAGGAACTGCGGGTCAGCGATGTACTTCAACCCGGCGGCTCATTGTACAGGAAAGCATTATTGATGACGTTCAGGAAAGGCTCATCAACATCTATAAGGGTATTAAAGTCGGTAATCCCCTTGAAGAAGGCACCCTGGTCGGACCGCTTATTGATATAGGTGCGGTTAACAACATGCAAAACTCTTTAAAACGCCTCGAATCAGAGGGTGGTAAGATTTTGTTTGGCGGTCAGGTACTGGAAGGCAGTGAATATGAAAGCGGAACCTATGTTCACCCGGCCATTTGTAAGGCTAAAAACGACTACCAGGTTGTGCAGGAAGAGACTTTCGCTCCGATTCTATACCTCATCCCTTACAAAACGCTGGATGAAGCCATAAACCTGCATAACGGAGTAGTTCAAGGCTTAAGTTCATCCATATTTACCCTGGATATGCGCGAAGCGGAACAGTTCCTGAGTGCGGTGGGATCAGATTGCGGGATAGCTAATGTTAATATCGGAACCAGCGGAGCGGAAATTGGCGGAGCATTTGGAGGCGAAAAGGAAACCGGTGGTGGACGAGAATCAGGCTCTGATGCCTGGAAAAGGTACATGCGTCGTCAAACAAATACTATAAATTGGGGAAATGAACTACCCCTTGCACAAGGCATCAGTTTTGATGTATAGGTGATGCCCGACTCCGATATTACAAAGCGTCCACGCTTTGGCATCGAAGCCCTGTACCGCACTACCTCTTGACAGCTTATTCTGTCATTTCCTTCAAAAGTTAAGGAAACCTTAATGGTTACTCGATACGACTACAGAAAATGAAAATTGATTCCCAGCGAAAATATCTGTTTAATCTGAACTTCACGACTTATATTATCATTAAATTTCATGGCAAATTCAAATTCAGCCGATAGGTGATTGTTAATGCCACCACTTAGCTCATTTATTAGTGTTAAATTTGTACTATCCAAATCTTTAAGAACATTGGTAAATGTTTCCATATGCCCCGTATAAACTACATTTTCCATCAACTCTTTTTGATACTTAAAAATCAATGAGAAACCAGCTTCATTCATAAAACTATCCCCTTCATCCAATCCATACCTCTCCGACAGGAGAGTATCCCGGACAAATGTTTGCTTCATAGCCACACCGGCATCCATTGCAAATTTAGAATTCTCTGGTGAAAAAGAAAAACCAATAGTTTCAGTGAGATTGGCAGGAGCAAAAAACCTTGAAACAACCGCGTCTCTATCATCATTTAACCCTTCATCAAACTGGGTCTCAAAATTCACATTGATGACTGTTCCAAAGCGTTTATCATCAAACTGGCGAATTATTTGATTTCGAAAACGTATTACATCCTCACTTTTTCGGAATTCATTGTCATCCAGCCTGGTTTGGCCGTAACGCATGGTTAAGTTAAAGGTATAACGGTATTTTTCCTTTGAGTACACACCTGAAAAAACAGTATTGGCAATTGCCGTTACGTTGTTACTTCCCCCCGAACTCCAATTGCGATAAGACGTCTGAGAACCTGTTAAGCCACCACGGAAATCAATATCCCAGTTCGGTTTTTTTATCACGATCTTAGCTGTATCAGAAGCGACAGAATGCATAGCCAATACAGTATCGGGTAAAACAAACAGAGTAAAAGTTAACAGTAAAAGCTTATGCATAAATGAGTACTTCCCGAAAATAATACAGGGGAAAGAGGTTATTTTATAAAGTAATAGACTACGTCCGATAAAGAATATATGAATTCTTAATATTTTTTCCCGGATTGGATTGTGATAATACATTTTTAAAATGCTACATCTTTTAAAAAACCTTTGCCATTTCCCTCTGTCAGTCAAAGTTAATTCGGCATACCTTCCGTTGTAAGATGGTAAAATCGCACATGCCGCCCCCCGGATAGTCGCTTTTCAAGGGTCAGAAATTATAATAATAGACCCAGTTTATTCCCCCACTCTATTGCAAATTTTACGTCTATGGCCTATATCCAATAAATTCAATATTCCCCTTTCAAGACCAGGCATTCTACTTATTCTTATTAGTAGGTTTTTTATGGCGTTATTTTTTTAAGGGGACACTAACATCACACGAAACGAACAGTTACAAAAAGTAATTTTGATTTTAATCTTTTTTCTAGTAACATAATATTGCAAGTTTAAGACATGAATATTTTATAAGAACAGGACTTTATAAAATAATGACTTGCAATAACTGTTATTAACTAGTATTATTTATTTAAAACACATTAAATGAAAAAATCACTCTTCCCTCTTGGCGAAACTGAAATGGAAATATTGCACCACGTTTGGAAACTTGAAAAGGCAACCGTAGGTGATGTGCACGAGCTAATTCTTAAAAACAGGAAAACAGCTTATACCACTATCATGACCATAATGAAGAATCTGTACGGAAAAGGATATTTGACCTATGAAAAACGAGGAGTTACCTATGTGTACTCACCTGCTATTAAACCTGAAGAGGTTAAACAAAACCTGCTTCATAGTTTATTGAATAAGGTGTTTGAAGGCTCCCCGACCCAATTGGTACAAACGCTTGCTGAAAATGAGGAGCTCTCAAAGGAGGAGCGTACAAAAATTGAAAACATGATCAAAAATATGTAATAATAATCATGCAAGAGATAGCTGAACATTTTGTGGGATTCGGAGAAACAAGCATGCAATTCTTTTGGGTGCCCTTTTTAATTTGGACGTTGATAAGCGTTTTTGCCTTGTTGATGTTCAAGTTAAGCCGTATCTCACACCCGCTATTTCATTACCATACCCGATTGGCACTATTGCTGTCCTTGCCTTTCGTGTTTCTATTTTCTCATATCATATCCTTTAGCTTTTTCAGTGATACCCCTACTATAGTTGCAAGCTTCATGCTGACCGAAGAAGTTGGCGCTACAGGCTCTCAGCCTGATGGTTTAGCCATTCCAACCATTCATTGGCCTTTTTTTATGATGGGTATCACTTCCCTGGCCGCGGCACTGTTGGCTACATGGGCCCTGTTCAGGCTCTTGGTTAATTATTATGCACAGGAGAAACTCAGGCGGAAACTGTTTCCCGTTTCAAGCCCTGATCTAGTTGATCATCTAGGTGACACTAAAAATATAGTGTTGCCAAATCGCAGGATCGCCGTATATGTAAGCCCGGAGGTACAGGTTCCATTGACTTTCGGCTGGCTAAGGCCTGTCATCGTATTACCCACCCAGCGATATGATGACGAAAGTTTAAAAACTGTACTGTTGCACGAAATGGTTCATGTTAAGCGCTATGATTATCTAGTCAAATGGCTTCAGGAGTGCATACGTGCCGTCTTCCTGATCAATCCACTGGTATGGTACCTTTCTCATGAGATAGATGATCACAGGGAGATTTCGTGCGATGCTGAAGTTTTGGATTTTAAAACAACATCACCTAAGCATTACGCTACTCTCTTGCTTACCACAGCTGATAATGCACCAGGCAACCCTCTTTTTTCATCAATGGCACAGCCTAAATCAAAACTAATGAAAAGGATCAAAGCTATGAATACTTATACATCATCCAATACACAGGGAAAAAACATGAGAACCGTAAGCCTGATCTTTTCATTTGTACTGGGCGGATTGGTCATATTTTTGTCCGCCTGTGACTTAAAGAACATGAACCTTGCCGAGCCTGAAGAAGAGGACCTTTATCAAATTTCAAAGGATAAGCCTGAGTTTATTGATAATGATGAAGATGGCCCACTGATTCTTATTGATGGTGATGAAGGAGAATTAGACAAGGTTTCCCCTTTAGATATTGAAAGCGTAAATGTACTTAAAGGTGATAATGCTGTTTCGGAATATGGTGAAAAAGGATCGAACGGAGTCATAATGATAACTACCAAACAAGACAGCCAGAAAGAAGCAGAGATTTTCAAGGTAGTCGAAGAAATGCCTGAACCATTAGGAGGCATACAAGCTATTTACCCAAAACCTAATTGCAAGTATCATGGCCCGATTAACTAAATCCATCACCGATAAAATGCTATTCGGGGTATGCGGCGGTATTGCAGAGTATCTTGGCTGGAACTCAACTATAGTCCGGATCATATTTCTTGTAGCTGCATTCATTGGTTTTGGATCCCCTATATTGGTTTATTTTATCCTTGCATTGGCGATGCCTAAATATTAAATATTACAAGATCATCAAAGGTTACTAAACTGGATGTTACGGTGTTGTAATATTTTTACATTTTTTTGAGTACAACACCTTCATCGGGTTGCTAAGAAAAAGTGAATTTGTTCTTATTTAAGATGATAATTGTTAAGCATCTCTCCCGTTGATTTAATATTATTGACGCATTGTTTAAAATCCTTTATAACACCAAAAAAACATATTACATCCAAATATACAATGATGAATAAACTCATTTTGTTAGCCTTTTTGTCCGCAACATTTTTATTCTGGTCTTGCGGAAAATCCGACACTACCACGATTACCGACGAAGGACTTGAAATAACGGACACACAAACAGGTGAAGGGCCCGAAGTTGAAGTATCTGATTATCTGACCATCCATTTTGCCGGTTTTCTTGAAAACGGAGAACAATTTGAATCATCTTACGATCAAGGGCCTATTACAATACAAGCAGGAATGGGCCAATTGCCTATTCAGGGTTGGGATGAAGGTTTGATTGGCATGCAAGAAGGTGGAAAAAGGACGCTGATAATACCCCCTAACCTGGCTTTTGGTGACGAAGGCATTGAAGGGTTTATTCCTGGTGGCGAGAATCTCCGTATGGAAATTGAACTGCTTAATATTTCAACACCACCTGAACCCTGGGGGTACGACGAAAATGACGTTGAAACCAAAGAAAGCGGTCTTCAGTATGTTATACAGGAAGATGGTGATGGTGAACAGCCGGAAGAGGGAAATACAATCTCCGTTCATTATTCCGGATATTTGGATGATGGAACCTTATTCGATAGCTCTTACAACCGCGATAAGCCACTCGATTTCCCAGTTGGGACCGGCCGGGTAATTCCAGGCTGGGATGAAGGCTTGATGGATATGAAGGTGGGTGAAAAGCGGACCTTGATCATTCCATCGGATTTGGCATACGGAGAAACCGGCTCCGGGGAAACAATACCGCCAAATGCCACTTTGATATTTGACGTTGAATTACTAGAAATACTATAGATTATAGATAGTTTCCCGTTTCAAGTTGAACTATAGGGCTTAACTTGTAACATTTATTATATACTATGAGCAATACTTTTAAAATAAATCAAGTCGATGCATTTACCCGAAAACCCTACAATGGCAATCCCGCCGGTGTAGTTCTTGATGCCGATCATCTCAATGCTAAAGATATGCAAAAAATAGCCAATGAGATGAATCTCGCGGAAACGGCATTCGTGTTAAAACCTACCTCGGAAGAGAATGACCTTAAAATCCGTTGGTTCTCCCCTACCCAGGAAGTCAGTTTATGCGGTCATGCCACTATTGCCGCCTTTCATGTTCTTGCTGAAGAAGGGCACTTCGGACTTGAAATAGACGAACCACAAAGTTTCATGATGGAAACCAAGTCCGGGGAACTTGCCGTAGACCTTGACTGGAAAGATATGCGGCCATTCATCCGGTTCTCGCTTCCTCTTCCTCAATTTTTCCCTTTTCCTGATGATATTACTACCCTATGTGGGGCATTGGGATTATCAGAGATAGAGTTAAGCAGTAAGGTCAAACCACAAATTACGGGTGATGGTTTTTGCTACGTAGCCTTGAAAGATTACGATAGCCTGAAAACTCTGGAACCCAATTTCCATCTTCTTCGCAAGTTTTATGACCGTCATAATATTTGTGGTTTTGCAGTTGTCACTACCGATATCGGAAATAAAGATAACGACTGGCATATGCGTTTCTTTGCCCCCGCACTCGGTATTAACGAAGATATCGTAACCGGCTCTGCCAACGGTGCCATGGCAGTCTTCCTGTTAGAAAATGGGTTCCTTGATGAGAAAAAAGGGTTTCATTCCTTTAAAGGGACCCAGGGTAGATTTGTAAATCGGACCGGGTATGTTACAGTTATTATGACTGTTAAAGATGGCAAGCCCGAAGACCTGCAAATTTGTGGCGAAGCAGTCACAGTGATGAAAGGTACCATGAAACTGAACGTAAATATCCCGGAGAAGTTTTAAATCCGATGAGGTACATCAAATAGGTGGATTTTTTGTATTGTCCTAACCTTCTTATCTAGGCCTCTTTCTTCTCCTGCTCATACATTTCATCTATCTGGTGTTGGTATTTTTCATATACTATCTGTCTCTTCATCTTCATAGTCGGCGTAAGTTCACCAGATTCAATGGTAAACGATTTATCGATGATCATGAATTTCCTGACCTGCTCCCAATCCGGTAAACTGCTGTTAACCTTATCTATTTCATCCTGAAGTAGTCTCCGTACCTCTTTATTTTTACTTAATTCATCTTTTGTGATCTTAACGCTTACCTTACCGGCTATGGAATCAAACGCAGGTACAATTAAAGCGACACAATAAGGATGATATGACCCGATTACAGCAGCCTGTTCTATAATTATGCTGTTACCCAGTTTATTTTCTATATACTGGGGAGCCACGTATTTTCCAGTGGAAAGCTTAAACAAGTCTTTCTTGCGGTCCGTGATATATAAATGTCCATCGTCCAGCTTGCCAATATCACCTGTCATGAACCATCCATCATCCGTAAAAACATTAATCGTTTCTTCGGGCATTTTATAATAGCCTTTTGTTACATTGGGACCCTTTATAAGGATTTCATTGTCATCAGCTATTTTTACTTTAACGTTTCTTAGCGGCTTGCCTACAGAACCCGCACGAAGATCACCCGGTGCGGGTACTGAAATTACCGGAGATGTTTCCGTAAGACCATATCCCTGACTACAATACAATCCTATACCGTTATAAAATCTCATCATTTTACCGGATAGTGCTGCTCCCCCGCTGATCATTCCAATCAGGTTACCCCCCAGCGCCTCTCTGATCTTGGAAAAGACAAGCCTGTCAGCCAGTTTAAACTTAATAGTGTTCAACCAGGAAGGTTCCTTTTCTGGTTCATAGCTTTCGGCTATACTTAAACCCCATAACCCTATTATTCTTTTAACTCCGCTTCCTTCATTAGTTTTTATCTTTAACCCGACATAAACTTTCTCCAATAAACGTGGAACCGTGCCAAAGAAATGTGGTTTTAAGGTTTTAATATCATCAATAAGCTCATCATTAGATTCTATGTAGTAAATCGGGTATGACATAGACATGAACATGTAATCAAGCATACGCTCAAAAATGTGCGAAAGAGGAAGAAAGGATAATATCTTGAGATTCTTGTCTTTATCAGGATCAAATGGTACCCGTTCGTAAGATGCCTGAATATTAGAAGCTATATTATTATGGGTTAACATCACTCCCTTTGGAAGCCCTGTGGTACCAGATGTATAGATAATGGAAGCCAGGTCTTCTGGTTCTACTTTAGATTTCAGCTGCTCAAATAGGTTCGGTTCTGCTTCATTTTTTTTGTACCCCAGTGCTATAACTGAGTCAAAAGATTTAAGTTTTTTATGACCTGAACCATAAAGACTGATAATGGCCGTAAGGGTTTCAATAGATTTTGATAAAGGTTTAACTCGTTCAAACATCTCGTCATCGGATACGATATAAACTCTTGCTTCCGAATTTTCCAGAATATATTTAATCTGGTCAGCAGGCTGAGTGGTATATATCGGAACATTAATAGCTCCAATAGATAAAATTGCCTGGTCACAAATCATCCATTCCGTCGAGTTTCGCGCGTGCAAAGCGACACGGTCACCTTTACGGATCCCTAGTTCAAATAAACCCAACGCACAAGATCTCACCCGTTCAATGAAATCATTCACAGTCGTGTCGGTCCACTTTCCGTTTCTTTTTGAAGATAGGGCAATTCCGGATGTATTGCCTTTCAGGCCTTGTTCAACTAAACTGAAGATTGTTCTTGATTCATAGTCCATGACAATAGTGTTAATTTTTCTTAATACTTATTTATCTAATCAGTTATACTTATCTTAACTAAAATTTATGAAAATAACACAATTTTTTTAATAGTATTTTTAGATTGAATATTTAACAACAAAGGAGCAACATTAAATTGTATATAGCTGACGATTTAAAAGACAAAGCTGAACTCTATAAAAAAATGCACCGGAAAAGTATGATTGATGTACTTGGGATAGAGTTTCTATCGATGGAAAAGCATAAAATTAAGGGTGTAATGCCAGTCACTACAGCTACAAAACAACCCTTCGGCATACTACATGGAGGTGCTTCCGTTGCCTTTGCCGAAACACTGGCCTCCGTTGGTGGTTGGTTAGCCCTTGATGATGTAGAAAACTTTGTTGCCAGTGGTCTGGAGATTAACGCCAATCACATTAGAAGCGTGAGCAAAGGCAAAGTCTACGGCATCGGAACAGCATTGCACGTAGGCAAACGTACCCAGGTCTGGGAAGTAAAAATCCACAATGAGGATGATCGTCTCGTCTGTGTCAGTCGTTGTACGCTCGCCGTAGTGTCCAGGAAGTAATTCCTTTTTATTCACTCCTGCCCGAAACATAAAGCAACAAGACAATTATCACCGTTATCGATTGTCGGGTTTCCCTGGGTTGATATTATCACTGTCTTTCAGAGAATCGGGAATTACAATTCCTAATTTTTTAGCCCGCTCTATCCATTGCTGGCGCGCCTTTTTTTGCAGATCTTCGGTGTGGTCAAATTCATCCATAATTTCCATGCCCAGCAATGTTTCCACTACATCTTCCATCGTAACCACACCGGAGAACCCGCCATATTCATCTACAACCACGGCTATATGTTCCTGTTTTTTGAGCAGCCGCGCAAATAAAGTTTTAAGGGAAATGGAATCGGGAATAATCAACACCTCCCGCTTTATTTCTTTAAGCAATTGACTTCCCATGCCTTTTGAAAGATTTAGGTATAAATCATTTTTCAGCACATACCCGGTGATCTCTTCTTCATTGTCCCCATAGACAGGAAGTCGTGAAACACGCAGTTCGTCCTCTTTTTTTACAGCCTCTTCAATACTTGTATTCTCCGGAAATTTTACTACCATGATACGGGGAGTCATAATATCTTTCACTTTCAAAAAATTGAAACGCATAAGGTTTGTAAAGATATTAGACTCATCTTCTTCAAAAACCCCTTCTTCCACACCACGGGCAGCCATTGCGCTGAATTCTTCCCGGCTTATTGTAGGGGACTTCTCTTCGCTGGAAATCCATTTCGTAATCCCTATGGAAAGTACCACCAACGGATAGGTGATCACGATCAAAAATTTGGTAACAAGCGCTACAAATACGGCAAGCTGTTTCCAGTATGTCGCCCCCACTGTTTTTGGGATAATCTCCGAAAACACTAAAATTAATAACGTTACAACAATAGACGTTACAGTAACAAACGCACTGCCGAATACAATCATCGATTGGGCCCCAACCCCGGCTGCCCCAAATGTGTGGGCGATGGTATTAAGGCTTAAAATAGCGGCAAGGGGGCGATCAATATCTTCCTTTAAAGAACGCAATGCTTTCCCGGCTTTAGAACCCTTTTGTTCCAACACCGCTATATAAGATGGAGTAATGGAAAGCAAAACGGCTTCTAATATGGAGCATAAAAAAGATACTGCAACCGCTAAAATTAAATAAAAAATGAGTAATTCCATAAAGGTAAAGATAAAACAAAATTTCGATTCACAAATGAAAAATGAAGCGCCCATACAACAAAGACCTAAAATGTTGTAAATTATTGGTCCGATTTTATTAAACCACGATTACAATAAGGTTGGCTGCCATTTTCAATAAAAATACAAACTAGGATTATTTGTGAACATTACTCTTAAGGATATTCAGTCAGCCGCCAATATCGTCTATTCCGGGGTGAAGGCAACGCCGCAATATTGCTGGCCCCTGCTCAGCGAAAGGTTGGGGGCCGAAGTATGGGTTAAACACGAAAACCATTTGCCCGTTGGCGCCTTCAAAATTAGAGGCGGACTCGTATATTTTACCCACCTTGCACAGTCCCCCGAAATGTCAAATGGCGTGATAACCGCTACCCGTGGGAACCATGGCCAATCTATTGGGTTCGCTGCACGCCGGTGTGGAATACCTGCCACCGCTGTTGTACCTCGCGGTAACAGCGGTGAAAAAAATGCAGCTATGCGTGCGCTGGGAGTTGAGGTGATCGAGCATGGCGAGGATTTTCAGTCATCCCGGGAATACGCTGAGGCCCTCGCTCACGAGAGGTCGCTGCACATGGTACCTTCATTTCACCCTCTGCTGGTAGCCGGGGTAGCCACATATAGCCTGGAGTTGCTGGAAGCGGTCACGAATATCGATGTCGTGTACGTGCCTGTAGGCCTTGGCTCTGGCATTTGTGGTATGCTTGCGGCACGGGTCGCGCTTGGCCTGAAAACAGAGGTGGCAGGTGTTGTATCCTCTCATGCCCCTGCCTATGCAGAATCCTTCACCGCCGGGCGTTTGATTGAATCCCCTGCCAATACCAGGCTCGCTGATGGCATGGCCTGCCGTATTCCCGAACCTTCCGCTCTTGAAGTAATCAGGCAGGGGGCCGATCGAATTGTTCAGGTTACTGATGATGAAGTAGCGGAAGCTATGCGCGTGATATTTGAATGCACCCATAACGTCAGCGAAGGAGCAGGTGCCGCCGCGGTGGCGGCAGCCACTAAAGAAAAGGAAAGAATAGCCGGCCGGAAAGTCGCTGTAATACTCTCGGGTGGCAATGTCGACCAGGGAGTCTTTGCTTCCGTTCTCAATAGCTTACCTATCAAACGATAAAGCAAAGGTCTTTTGCATTACTGTATTCCACCAGTAATGCATTCAATGAAGCATTTTTAAAGGGGAAAACTATAACTGAAGCTCCTCTGTCTTAAAAAAAGCCGGACCCGCCCGTTCTATTTTAGCTATTCCCGGCCTGGACAGCAGTGCCTTTTTTTATGAATATAAGTGCCGCATAAACTTCCGTTTGGCTATGGGAAATATGGTTTCCTGAAACGGGAAGTCCAGTTTCGTATGAAACGAATACGTTGCGGGGTTTGGCAAGTCTTTATGATTACGTATCAGCTTCAGTTTAATAGAATTCGTCGGTTGGTGAAGGATATCTATGGGTATTGTTCGTATATACCTGGTTTTTAATGCCCGTTGGGAATCCTCTGACGAAGCATAGATTGATACATCGTATCGAAACAGGTTCAATCCTTTTTTGCGATTATCAGGCACGAACATATAACCTTCCTCCAAATAAGATGGGATAATGCCAACCTTTTCAAGGTCAAGGTTTTCATCAACAAACTCAAAGATTGCTACTCCTTCATCAATAGTCTTTTTCATGTGAAGAAGAGCCCAATCAATAAGTTTTACAATGTGATCTACATTGGCTTCATCCTGGAATATTTTTTCGTAAATGATATCCTTCTTTTCCCAGTTAATCTCTTTAATCCTTTTGGGGAAATCATCTTGAAATGACTTTATTTTCTCAAGGACCTCATTCAGGCTCCTGTATAAAAATATCAGTTCTCCAAGTTGGGGGTATAGACGGTTTTTGGTGAACTTGTCATATTGGATATTCCGGAGCATACTGACCCCTCAAACGCTCGCTGGAAGCAGTCATT
>JBBDMV010000090.1:11168-21042 GCA_040878115.1 Balneolales bacterium | reverse complement strand
ATATGAAAAATATAATTGCACTTATAGTTCTCTGTTACTTTATGACCTATGAATTTGCATATGGAAATAACGGCAATCAGCCGGATAGTGACAATATGGAATGGAAAGCGGGTGTCGCAGAGGTGGTGATTACACCGGAGCAACCGATGTGGATGGCTGGATATGGTAATCGAGACCACCCTTCCGAGGGCAAACTGCATGATGTGCGGGCGAAGGCATTGGCTTTTGAGGATGCGGAAGGAAAACAAGCGGTGATGATTACTTCAGATCTTTTGGGGTTACCAAAAGCGATGTCAGACCGAATTCGGGACCAAATAGAAACATCACACGGATTATCCAGAGCCCAGATCATATTAAACAGTTCCCATACGCATTCTGCCCCCGTTTTACAGGATGCGTTGTTTGATATTTATCCTATGGATTCACACCAACTTGAGTTGGTACAGGAATACTCTGACAAGTTAGAGGATACGATGGTTGATTTGGTCGGTGAGGCGCTGGACTCTATGGAACCTGCGACCATATATGCTGAGAACGGCGTAACCCGGTTTGCCGTAAACCGTCGGAATAATCCTGCGCAAACCCTCAAGCAAGCTACGCAACTGGCAGGTCCTTCTGATCATGCGGTCCCGGTGATCAAAGTGGTGAACCAAGCCGGTGAAACGATGGCTATAGCTTTTGGTTATGCATGCCACCCGACTACGTTGAGTGGTTACCAATGGTCAGGTGATTATCCTGGCTTTGCACAGTTAGAGCTGGAAAAAGATTATCCGGACGCTATGGTTTTATTTTTTCAAGGTGCCGGTGCAGATCAAAATCCAATGCCCCGTCGGACCGTAGCATTGGCAATGCAATATGGACGATCTCTGGCAGCGGCTGTTCAAAGGGTCCTGGATGAGGATATGCGTCCGTTAGCATCTAAATTATCGATGGCCTATTCAGAAGTGGATTTACAATTAACTGAACCGCCAACAAAGGCAGAATTTGCGAGCATGGCGGAAGAGGCAACCGGGTATCACCAGCGTTGGGCAGCGCGACTGTATAAAAAGCTTGATGGTGGAGAGTCATTAAGGACTACCTATCCCTATCCTGTACAGGTTTGGCAGCTTGGTGACCAGCCTATTTTTAGCTTAGGTGGTGAACTGGTTGTAGACTACGCCATAGAGATTAAAAGGATTTTCGGGCAGGATACCTTTGTAATGGGCTATTCCAACGATGTGATGGCTTATATTCCCTCAGCCCGGATCCTAATGGAAGGCGGCTATGAAGGCGCATCATCGCAGATGGTATATGGTCAGCCAAGTTCGTGGTCATCAAATATTGAAACGGTGATCCTAAATGAAATTATGAAAGTGGCGAAGCAAGCAGGATTAACAAATTATTGAATAGCGTCAGTAAATAGAGACTGATCATTTTATATTTAATTTAACAAGTAACCAAGCAGCCGTTATGAAAAAAAATAAAAGAACGTATTCCAGACGTGAGTTCGTGAAGCAGAATTCAATAGCCGGTGCCGGGGCCTATTTAACATTAGGAGCTGCTCCTTCTATTTTTGCCGGAAACCTTCAACATACAGAAACCCCTGCTATACTCGGTGGCAATCCGGTGCGTACGGCCAGCTGGCCGGAATGGCCCGTATGGAATCCCGAAACGGATGAAAAACGACTACTTGAAACCATTCGAAGCGGAGTTTGGTCTCGCGCTGACACCGTGTCCGAATTTGAAGAGAAATGGGCGGCAACCGTCGGCGCCAAGCGCTGCCTGACTACTGGAAATGGGACCAACGCATTAATTGGTGCTCTTGCCAATCTTGATATTGGAGGTGGACATGAAGTAATTGTTCCACCCTATACGTTTATTGCGACCATTCAAGCGATACTGATGAACGGGGCAATGCCGGTGTTCGTCGACACCGATCCGGAGACCTTCCAGATCGATGTTAATAAGATCGAGGAGAAGATTACCTCCCGGACCAAAGCAATCCTCCCGGTACATATTCTCGGTTTGCCTGCCGACATGGTACGGATCATGGAGATTGCACAAAAACATGGCCTGCTGGTCGTGGAGGATGCTTGTCAGGCATGGCTGGCTGAAATCAATCATCAGAAAGTGGGTACTTTCGGAAATGCCGGCTGCTTTAGCTTCCAAAACTCCAAACATCTTGCTATGGGTGAGGGCGGAGCGATTGTAAGTAATGATGAAGAGTATATGGACCGATGTTTCTCATACCATGGATTTGGGCAATCGTATGGGTCCGTTACGGCTGAGCGGGGGGAAGATTGGGTAAAGATGGGTACAAAACTAAGAATAACGGAATTCCAGGCTGCCATTGGGCTGAGCCAACTGAAGCGGCTGGAGGAAGACACACACCTGCGTAATGAAAACGCCGGATATCTGCGTTCACAAATCGAGAGTATCCCGGGGATCATTCCTTATAACCTTTATGAAAACGTAACCAGGGCTGCTTTCCATCTTTTCCCCTTCCGTTACAAAAAAGAAGATTTCAAAGATCTGACAAGGGCGCAATTTCTCAGGGCAATGCAGGCCGAGGGTATTCCCTGCTCCAGCGGATACAGAACTCTCAATGACCAGCCCTTTCTGGCCGATGCTTTCCAATCTGTGAACTTTCAAAAGATGTATCCGCAGAGTATGCTGGATTACAACAGTTACCTGGAGGATAACCAATGTCCGCAGAACGACCAGTTGTGCAATGAGGAAGCCGTCTGGCTCTCTCAAACACTGCTGTTGGGAACCAGGTCGGACTGTGATGATATAGCAAATGCAATCGAGAAAATTCACATGAATGCAGAGAACATTAAAAACAACATATAAAGATGGCCATTATATGAAAAAGCTTGTTTTTTCCCTTTTTGTATGTTCAATTTCGTTAGCCATTATCGGTTTTGCAGCCTCTTCTGATGTTTTAGGGCAAGACAGATCGGTGAAGGACCTGGCTGAATGGGAGCAAGAGCGCTGGCAGATCCTTGAGGGTATGCAGGAAGTAATGGGGGCGGTTCCCGACCGTAGCTCCTTGCTTCCACTTGATGTGCAGGTTTATGACACGCTCAGGACCGGTAGTTATGACCGTTTGAAGATCGATTTTCTTGCTGCCGAGGGTGAGAGGGTGCCTGCTTACCTGTATATCCCGTTACGAAAGGCGATAAGTGGCAAGCTTCCGGCTATGCTTGTTCTGCATGGAACGGGTGGTCCTGGTAAACGTTTGGTAGACGGTGAAAGTCATTTGCCTAATCGCGCACAAGCCAAAGAACTGGCCGAGAGGGGATATGTGGTTATAGCTCCAGATTACCCAAGTATGGGAGAACTGCAGGACTACGATTTTCACGCCGATCGCTATCAGTCGGGCACGATGAAGGGGATACTTAACCACATGCGGAGCGTGGACCTTCTGCAGGCCCGGGAAGATGTAGACCCTGAAAGAATAGGCGTGCTGGGCCATTCTCTGGGGGGACACAATGCGATGTTTGTGGGCGCTTTTGATACCCGCTTAAAGGTCATTGTTTCTAGCTGCGGCTGGACGTTAATGGACTATTACGATATTGGTGAGATTGCCCATGAAAGATATGGGGGGCGCTTGGGCCCCTGGGCACAGGACCGGTATATGCCTCTTTTCCGGGACAAATACAATTTGGATAGCGAGAAGATCCCTTTTGATATGGATGAAGTTATCGCTGCTTTAGCGCCCCGTGCCTTTTTTTCCAACTCTCCGGTAAATGACTCAAACTTCGATGTAGAAGGAGTCAGGAAGGGAATCGAAACGGCCTCTAAAACCTATCGTTTTCTGGATGCGGAGGAGAACCTCCAGGTTCGTTATCCAAATGCAGACCATGATTTCCCAACAGAAGTTCGTTTGGAATCGTATCAATTTATAGACGAGAAGCTAGGGCATATTCCAAATGCCCATGTGATTGAATAAAAACAACTGATGGCAATCATAGATTGCGCATGCAATAGAAATCCTACATTTTAAATTACACCAAATAAAACTATGAGAAAGAAGCGTTTTATTCATTCAGAGCCATCAGGAGAGCATATTGAATTTCCTGTAGCTGGAATACAAAATAGATGGAAAGTTGCTGCTGTAGCATTGACATCTATACTATTCGCAGCGGCCCTCAATCCGTTAGCAGCCGAAGCTAATGGCGACGGACCAAATAATGAAACAAGCGCAGTATTCGATGAGCAGGAGCCCCAGGTTGTATTTCTCATCAATGAAGATCCTGATAATTACGGGGCACATCAAACGATTCCTCCTTTCGCTGAAATGCTTCAGCATGATTATGCATTTCAAACTACTGTGATTTCGGCTGAAGGGGAATTGCCTAATATCCGATTTCCCGATCTTGAAGTTTTGACAGAGGCAGATCTTTTAGTGGTTTTTTTTCGGCGAGCAGCTTTGCCTCAAGGCCAGCTTAGGGTCATTAAGAATTATCTGAACGAAGGAAAACCTCTGGTAGCAATTAGAACGGCGAACCATGGCTTTGCTGTCCGTGAATCAGATGGTGATATTCTAAACGGGTATGAGGATTGGGGTGATTTTGTTCCCGATATTCTTGGGCAAGAAAATCGTGGTTATGGTCCAGCTGCTTTGGGTACATCGGTGGCTGTTGTACCTGAGGTTGCCGAACATCCTATATTAGAAGGATTTGAACCAGAGAAGTGGCAAAGTACAGGCAATGTGTACCATATTGAATTGCTTGACAAAGACGCGACCGTGCTATTAACGGGTACAGCGGGTGATGATGTTGAGCCCATTGCCTATACTCGTAAAGCGGGTGAAAGTAAGGTTTTTTACACCTCGTTAGGTTATCCCGAAGATTTTCAAGTGCCTCAATTCCGCCAGCTATTAATCAATGGAATCCACTGGGCTTTAGAGGAAGATTAAAAATGATCCTGCTTGTTAAGTCATAATTTCATAGGTGAAATAAAAATATTCTCTCATTTCAAAACAAAGAACTTCGATAAGCTACACCACAAAACTATTCTAAGTTGCTCAAATATTATTCTAATGAAGTTTGTGGCGGGGATCCAGATTTGACTGTATTAATTCTCAGAGTAGTGATATCTTGTATGGTCGTTAAAAAAAATGGCTAAACCATGATCATTTACCTATAGAATTTTGCTCGAGAGCCTCACAGGTCTTATTTTAACTCCCCCTGTACCCACTTTAACTTTAATGTTTTGCTCAAAGTGGCATCAATTATGTTTATTGATGATGAGATTCTGCACGAATTGGAAATAGCTTTATATATTTTATAAGCCCGGTATTATTATAAATAATCAAATTATATTATGAAAACAATTGAAGAATTAGACGAAATACTATCTACCCCCTCTGATGATCTCGTATCAGATATCAAGGACCTTAAAGGAGATATCATGATCCTTGGAGCTGCGGGTAAAATGGGACCTAGTTTGGCTATGTTAGCTCAGCGAGCTGTAGATCAATCAGGTACCAATAAAAAAGTAATTGGAGTATCACGTTTCTCAAATCCGGAAACGCGAAAAAATCTGGAAGATAAAGGATTGGAAACAATCACCGCAGATTTAATGAATGAGGACGATTTAAGTTCGTTACCTGAAGTAGAAAATGTCATTTATCTGGTAGGAAATAAATTCGGGACCACCGAGAATGCTGGTTTTACGTGGGCAGTAAACAGCTATTTACCGGGCCGGGTTGCCAGTAAATTTAGCAAATCAAATATTGTCGTGTTTTCATCGGGCAATATTTATCCTTTTTTGGACATCAAGATCGGTGGGGCTACAGAGAGTGATCTTCCGATGCCTATTGGTGAATACGCACAATCTTGCCTGGGACGGGAGAGGGTATTTGAACATTTTTCCAAAGTGAATAACACTCCAACTTTGCTTTACCGGCTAAATTACGCTGTTGATATGCGGTATGGTGTACTGCTTGAAATTGCTCAATCAGTAAAAAATAATCAGCCAATAGACCTTACTACAGGTCATGTAAATGTAATCTGGCAGGGTGATGCTAACGAAATAGCGGTCCGCAGTTTAAAAAAATGTACTTCGCCTTCAAGCGTCCTGAATGTTACCGGCCCTGAAACCATATCTATCAGATGGCTGGCCCAGCAATTCGGAGAATTATTAGATAACAAGCCCGAATTCATAAATGAAGAGCAACCGACAGCATTACTAAATAACGCGTCAAAGTCCCACCGTCTTTTCGGTTATCCCAGCGTAACATTAAGACAAATGATAGAATGGACAGCAGAATGGGTGCTCAATGACGGCAGTACTCTTGATAAACCCACTCATTTTCAACAACGTAAAGGAAAGTTTTAATTATGACTTATGCAAAACTCGACAGTAAAGTAAACGAACACCTGCAAGCCGGATCCGTTATACCTGCTCATCCACTGGCTTTAACCGAAGACAGGAAGCTCGATGAAGCCAGGCAACGGGCGCTGACCCGGTACTATTTGTCTTCAGGAGCGGGAGGAATTGCGATTGGTGTTCATTCTACCCAATTTGAGATAAGAGAACCAGATATCAATTTACTTGAACCTGTATTAAAGCTCGCGGCGGAAGAAATTGATAAAGCCAATTTAAATCGTCCCTTCCTAAAAATAGCAGGCATTTGTGGTCCTGCCGATCAGGCGGTAAATGAAGCAAAGCTGGCCCTTAGTTATGGTTATGATCTGGGCATGGTAAGCATGGGTGGGTTGAGTGACCATTCCGATGCCGAACTCATCGAAAGGACCAGGAAGGTTGCTGAGGTCATGCCGATATTTGGCTTTTACCTTCAGCCTTCTGTGGGAGGCCGTATTTTAAGCTACAGCTTTTGGAAAGAATTTGTTGAAATACCCAATGTTTATGCCATCAAGATCGCGGCGTTTAATCGATACCAGACTTTAGATGTGGTCAGGGCGGTAGTCGAATCAGGCCGAAGAGACGAAATTGCATTATATACCGGTAATGATGACAATATCATTAGTGATCTGCTTACTACCTACCGTTTTGATGTGGACGGTGAGTCCATAGAAAAACGATTTGTAGGAGGATTGTTGGGACATTGGGCCGTTTGGACGACAAAGGCTGTTGAAATGTTGAAAGAGATCAAGGAATCAGGGAAGGAAGTGCCTGATGAATACCTAATTCTCGCTAATGAGGTGACTGATTCAAACGCGGTGCTTTTTGACGCTGCCAATGGCTTTAAAGGGTGCATTCCCGGAATACACGAAGTATTACGCAGGCAAGGCCTTCTTAAAGGAACATGGTGCTTAAACCCCGATGAGAAACTATCTCCCGGCCAGAATGAAGAAATAGATCGAATTTATAAAAGCTATCCTCATTTATCGGACGACCAATTTATTAAAGATAATATGAGCAAGTTCCTTGGTTTGTAGCCGGCGGAGTTTATTCGTTGAATATGATTATCCGTATGATGAAGCGAGATTATGGCATCGAAAGAACAAATAAGTGTATTTGATATTCTGAAAATAGGGATTGGTCCCTCAAGCTCCCATACCTTAGGTCCCTGGAGGGCAGTCCAGATGTTTATGTCAGAGCTGGAAAAAGAAGCTAGTTTGTCAGATGTTATCTCTTTAGAAGTATCCCTGTACGGTTCACTGGCGAAAACGGGAAAGGGGCACGGAACAGATAAAGCGATCATGCTAAGTCTGCTCGGCGAGGAGCCTGAAACGGTAGACACAGAAAGCATTGATCAGAAGATACAAAAGATTATAAGTGATAACAGCCTGTCTTTAAAGGGTAAACACGTTATAACCTTTGGTCCGCGATCTTCCATTATCTTTAAGAAAAATGAGGTTCTGCCATTTCACCCCAACGGTATGACGTTAGCTGCTCATTCAGTGCATGGTAGAATATTTGAAGAGACCTATTTTTCAGTGGGGGGTGGCTTTGTCGTAAAGGAAGGAGAAAGCCTTAATGCCAAAGATGAAGTAAGGTTGCCTTTTCCCTGTTCCAGGCCCCAGGACTTGCATGATCAATGTGTCGCGGAAGAATTGAGTATTGCAGAGCTGGTCTGGGCTAATGAAAAAACCTGGCGAGCACCCGAAACCATCAATAGCGGACTCTTGAGAATATGGCATGAAATGAAATCCTGTGTTTTCCGGGGCTGCCATTCCCCGGGAGAGTTGCCTGGCGGCTTGCACACGATAAGAAGGGCGCCACGTTTGTATCAGCATCTGATGGGTAATGTCAGTCATCAAAATCCGGATGACCTGATGAAGAACTTAATAAAAAAAGATTACAGCTTTCAGGAAGTATTGAAGTGGGTAAGTTGCTTCGCCATTGCCGTTAATGAAGAAAATGCAGCCTTTGGTAGAGTGGTGACGGCCCCAACAAACGGGGCTGCCGGTGTAATACCTGCTGTTTTGCTTTACTATCTATGCTTTTGCAGAAAATCCGTTGATGAAAAAAGCGTTATTCGTTTTCTGCTTATATGTGGTGAGATAGGCTCTTTTTATAAAAAAGGGGCTACTATCTCCGCTGCCATGGGAGGCTGTCAGGCTGAAATAGGTGTTTCTTCTTCCATGGCGGCAGCGGCGCTCACGGAATGCCTGGGAGGCAGCGTAAAGCAGACATTGATGGCCGCAGAAATTGCCATGGAACATCACCTGGGGCTGACATGTGATCCGATAGGCGGACTGGTCCAGATTCCCTGTATTGAGCGTAATACGATGGGTGCTGTTAAAGCAATTACAGCAAGTCATCTGGCATTGGAAAGCGATGCAAAGGATGCTAAAGTAACATTGGATAATGTTATAAACACGATGTGGGAAACGGCCCGGGATATGAACAGTAAATATAAAGAAACATCAGAAGGTGGTTTAGCCACGAATATCCCGGTAAGTTTACCGGAATGTTGAAACACAAGGAACTTGTAAAGCTCTCATAAAATAAGTTCCACTCATGACGGCTCTCCATGAGGGGCTGTATCAATTGGTTTGTAAAAAAACCTATATAAAAATATACTGCCCGAACAGCATATCTTATCCCTGTCGATACAAAAGATTTCGCAAAGAAAATGCTTTTATCCAAAAACCCAGGGAAGCACCTTATTGTAAGATCATAAAAATTAATGTCATATTAAAACAACATACAGCAGTTTTAAGTTTTCTTTTAAGGGTGAATAGCATTATTATCAAATGTTAACGCTTTTAATAAAATTAAGCTAAGTTTTTAATATGCATGAAGCGTGGGTTAAAAAAATTAAAGAAGGAGACCGGGATGCTTTTGGCAAGCTTTATCTAAGGTATTATGGTTCCCTTTGTAAATTTGCTTGGAGGTTTTTAAATTCTCCCCAGCTTTCTGAGGAACTGGTCCAGGATGTATTTTTAAACATTTGGGAAACCCGCATACAATTAGATGAAGATAAAAGTATAAGGTCTTATTTGTATGCCATAGTCAGAAATAAGGCACTTAATCATATTAAGCATCGGAAAGTGATTGAGAAATTTAATTCGGATGAAGACTGGCTTAGTAATACAACCAGTTTTCAAATGCATGATTTTGACGAGCAGTATGAATTTACAGAGACCGTTAAAAAAGCTATTGAGAACTTGCCAAAAGGGGCCGGTCAGATATACAAGCTATATCGCTCCGATGGGTTAACCTATCAGGAAATAGCAGAAGTGCTTGAAATATCACCCAAAACAGTTGAATCCCAAATGACCAGGGCTTTGAAAATTCTTCGTGAGAATCTATACACCGAATATGATAAGTTTCTCGAGGATAAATAGTTTGGCAGTACAATAATCATAGTTCAAAACCAGTGAGGCCTTGCCGGGATAAACAGGCGGTACGGTCATTAATTTACCCCTTCATTGTCTGAACTTTGATTAACGCTGATTGATGTGATGGACTA
>JBBDMV010000090.1:0-11068 GCA_040878115.1 Balneolales bacterium | reverse complement strand
CAGATACCCTGTAATTTTTTTTATAAAAATTACAGGGTATCGAAATCCAGGTTGTATTAATAAGTAGCAATCGCAAAAAAAATATGGAAAGAGAAAAAAATTGAAAACGGATTGGGAAAAATGGGAATGGGTCCAACGATATGTAACCGGGAATGCGGGCCCTGAGGAAAGTAGAAAAATAAAGCGATGGCTTGATCAAAATCCTGATATGAAAGTACTGGTCCAGCAAGTCAGGGAAATTCAGAGTGTGAAACCGAATGAAGAATTTGAAGTAGATGCCCAATCTTCCTGGAAGCAGTTCCAGAAAGTACATTTTAAAGAAGAGCCTAAGCCGGTCAAATACAACTCACTCAGGTTCTCTAAGAGCATAAAATTGCAGTATGCATACAAAATCGCTGCGGTTTTATTGGCAGCGTTATTTACAGGATTGTTAGTGCAAAACTACATGTTAGGCGATCAAACAGGACCAGACGTGCCTGAGATGCGTGAGCTCGTAACAGAGCAAGGGGAAAAATCCCAGGTTATTTTTTCTGACGGATCTGAGGTTACATTAAACTCAGCCAGTGCAATACGTTTTCCTGAGAAGTTTGACGGCCCTGCCCGGGAAGTGCATCTGGATGGGGAAGCGTACTTCAATGTTAAACATGATTCTTTACGCCCTTTTATTGTATATGCCCAGGGCCTGGAAGTAAAAGTTTTGGGTACATCATTTAACGTGCAGGGATGGAGCGAAGATCCGGCTATCGATGTAGCAGTCAGGGATGGTAAAGTTTCTGTTACTTCAACAGATCAGGAGTCAGGTGAGCAGTCGGGGGTTATTCTGAACAAGGGATATTCTACAAACGTAAAAAAAGGGCAGGTACCCGAGCAGGTCCGGAAGATAGATGTTAATAATCATCTGCTATGGACCGTTGGTGGTTTGCATTTTGAAAATGATAAACTATCAGACGTTATCAAGCAAGTAGAGCGACGGTTCAATGCAGATATAAATGTAGCTGTTGATGATGTACTTGACGTGCCTTTAACAGCAACGTTTAAATATGCCGAGTTGGAGGAAGTTCTGTCTGTAATTGCCGATGCTATGGATATTGAGTATAGGCAAGTAGGATCAGAGGTGGAATTTTATTAAGAAATTCGACCATTTACCAGGAATGTTATTTATAACAAAAACAAAAACAATCATGAAAATGAGGTTTGAATTATGAAAGTGCGGTTACAAAATATGGTGCTTATGTCGATGTTGGCATGTATGATATCAGGATTTTTCCCTGATGTTATAAAAGCACAAGAACAGGATGAATACATCACAGCGGAAGTGTTTAAGACTTCCGACCTTCAGGGATCTTTTTATCATGCCAGGATACGGGCAAATATTCAGGTGGACCTGAATAAAGCGTCTGTGGACCAGGCCCTTGGGGAAATAGGTGATCTAACCGGTTTAAAAATGGTCTATCGCGGTGACATTATACCGGATAAAGAGATTACTCTTCAAGATGATATGATGGTAAGTGATGCTCTGGAATATATATTGGCTGACACCGGCCTTGAATATTTGATTCACAGAAATGGGTATATCATGATAAACCCTGCTCCTGAGAGTAATGAGAATGCAAATGCTGAAATGGTGCAGCGAACGGTTACAGGGACGGTAACGGATGGCGAAACGGGAGAAGCGCTTCCCGGAGTGAATGTAGTAATAGAAGGCACGTCCACCGGTGCCACAACAGACATAGATGGTATTTACAATATTGATGGAATAGAATCCGGATCGGTGTTGGTATTTTCTTATGTCGGATATCTCTCACAAGAAGTGACGGTAGCGGACCAGGATGTTATTAACTTAAGCCTGGAACCTGATTTTGCACAACTGGATGAAATGGTTGTGGTAGGGTATAGTGCCGTTAAAAAAAGCTCGCTCACATCTTCTATTTCGAAAGTAGAAAACGTAGGTTTGGACCAGATACCATCAGGCCGTGCTGAATCGGCACTGGTTGGCCGCCTGGCAGGGGTCCACATACGATCAAGTCGAACCAGCCCAGGTGCAGCCCCTGAAATTACGATAAGAGGGCCCGGATCTATAAGTGCCGGTAATGAGCCATTGATCGTTATTGATGGTTTTCCCGGTGGCAGTTTCGATAATATCAATATGAACGATGTTGAATCCATCGAGGTATTGAAGGATGCTTCATCTGCAGCCATTTACGGATCAAGAGGTTCGGGTGGTGTGATCATCGTGACTACAAAGCGTGGAGAAGAAGGGGCCGGGCCGCAATTTAACTTGAGTACTTACTATGGTATGTCAAACCCCATGTTGTATGATGACTGGTTATATGGTGATGAGTACCAGGAATATATAGAGCGCTATGAAAACCGTGATTTTGGCTGGACGGGCGGAGACACGTCTCTTCCTATGTGGGGAGATCCAGAGCGTCCTGCCCAGCACCAGGTAAATCCGATAGTAGGGGAAAATGCCAATGTAAATTGGGAAGAAGAAGTAATAACTCCATCGCCCATCCAGAATTACAGCCTTTCTGTATCAGGAGGTAACGATAACATCAATTATTATGTGTCCGGTACGTATAAAGATGAGCAAGGAACGATCATGAACACCGGGTATCAAAAATATGGTGTTCGGGCTAATGTAAATGTGGATATAAGCCCTGTGGTAAATGCCGGCTTTATGTTAAGCCCCAACTATTCCGAACGCCGCACATACCCGGGGGGATTGCAAAATATAGTCAAATCACCTCCTTTTGTATCAGCGGAAAGGCAGGCTGATGGAAGCTACCTCAGGCCGCTCAATTATTGGGGTACTTCGGTTTCAACGATGGTTAACCCTTTAGCGACCTTTGAAGGGACTCACCACTATATCAATGGTTTTAATAATGTTGGTGAAATGTTCCTGGAGCTGGATATTCTGGAGAACCTGAGTTTAAGGTCCTCTCTTGGGTCCAACATTTCCTATGATGTCAGGGATAATTTTCAGGAGGCCAGAGCAACATCTGCCACCAGAACTTCGGGATCAGCAGATGACCGTAGGAACATAAACCTGATCAATGAGAACGTATTGAGCTATGCGAGAGACTTTAACGAAGTGCATAGTTTTGCCGGCATATTAGGGGCCTCTTTTCAGAGGGCCAATGCCCGAAGGGCCCACATCGCGGTAGAGCCTGATTCTTACGCTAATGAAGTGATTAGGACTATCAATAATGCTATCGTTTCACCTGGAGGCACTTACACAACGAAAACTTCGTGGGGCCTCGCATCATATTTCAGCCGGATAAATTATGGCTTTGATGATAAATACTTGTTATCAGCATCTCTTAGAACAGATGGAAGTTCCCGCTTCGGTCCGGAAAACCGTTGGGGGTATTTTCCTTCCGCATCTGCGGCCTGGAGGCTTTCCGAGGAAAGCTTTATGCAAGGATTTGACGCTATTAATGAGTTGAAACTTCGTGCAAGTTATGGCGCGGTGGGTAATTTCAATATCGGTAATTTCCAATATTTAGCAACTATTGGTGATGTGGCGTATTCACCCGGTGGAGTGTATAGCATAGGCCAGGCCCCGTCTAATTTCGGCAACGAAGACCTAAAGTGGGAAAGGACCGAAAGTTATGATATTGGAGTTGAACTGGGCTTGTTTAGCAATCGATTGAATGTTGTTTTCGATTATTATAGTAAAACAACGAAAGACCTATTGTACAACGTCGGCATACCCGGGATTTCGGGCTTCACCAGTTCTCTTGTCAATATAGGGGATGTGAGCAATAAAGGTGTTGAGCTTGAGATTAATACAAGAAATCTCACAGGAGAATTCAGCTGGAATACAGCTTTTAATTTCACCCGGAATAGAAATGAAGTGCTGAGCATAGGGGGGGTTGATGAAAGTATCAATACCCATAGCCGCGGCATGGGTTGGGTGTTGCGTGTTGGCGAGCCTATGTTCTCCTTTTATGGATATGAGCAAGATGGTGTCCTGCAAACTGAAGAGGATATGGCAAACTCTGCTCTTAAGGCTGGGCAAGAAGATTACCTTGGAACAGTTAGGTACAAAGATCAAAATAATGATGACATTATCACCCCTGATGACCGGGTGATCTTAGGGAGCTTTATGCCGAAGTTTTTTATGGGCATGGTGAATGATTTTGCTTACAAGAACTTTGACCTGAGCTTTGTATTGCAGTCATCAATTGGCGCACAAGTTTACAACTTAGAGAACCTGTATTACCAGGGAGCAACTATTAGTGGAATGCGGCGGTCATTAGTTGAAGGCCAATGGTGGTCGGTGGATGAGCCTGGTGATGGGCAAAACCCCGCTACCTCCCTAAGTAACTTAGGCTTTGTGTCCGATAGTGACTATTACCTCGAAGATGCTTCATTCCTGGCCTTAAGAAATGTTAATTTGGGATATACGCTGCCAGCTTCTCTTACACAAAGGGCTGGCTTAAGTACGACCCGGGTTTACGTAACTATGAACAACCTGCTTATGCTTACCAAAGAGGGTTTTCATGGCTATAATCCTGAATGGTATTCACAAGGTGGAATTGATGGTATAAACAGTATGCCTGGCTTTAACAATGGCGTTGAGCCGATGAACCGGGTCATTGCTTTTGGTCTAAATATGAATTTCTAAATCGTAGGACTATACATTATGAGTACATTCAATAAAATTAACATTAGCTTAATCTGTCTGGTAGCCGGATTAGCTGCCTGCCACGATAGTGTTACAAATTTGTCACCCGAATCGGAACTGACAGCACCTGGGTTTTACCAAAATGCCCAGGACCTGAATGCTGCCGTGCTAGGTGTTTATAGTAGTTATCAAAGCAGGTTGCCCAATGACTGGACCATGCTTGAAATGCCCACAGATAACATGCATAGAACGGGTTATCATAACATTGCTGACCTGAACGTGATGAACAATCTTTCCTGGTCATCAGAGGCTAACCCATTTGTTGGCTATTGGCAACAAAGTTATAACGGGATATACAGGGCCAATGGCGTATTGGCTAATCTTGATACCCCAATTGACTATGCCCCCGATCAGAAAGAGCAATTGGAAGGAGAGGCCAAATTCATGAGGGCCCTCTTCTATTTTGATTTAGTGCGTGCATTCGGTGGTGTACCTCAAGTAACCGAACTGCTTAGTGTAGATGAGGCCAGAGGCACCCCCAGATCTTCCGAATCAGAAATTTATACATTGATTCTTGATGATTTGGAAGATGCTTACGAATTGTTGCCAGAACCAGGAAATATAGCCAGCGGTAGAGCTAATAAGGGCGCTGCTGTGGCCTTGCGGGGTAAGGTACATATCTTTCTTGAGGAGTGGGATGAAGCCTTAACCTACCTGGAAATGGTGGATGATTATAATTACACACTGGAAAATAATTTTGCCGATCTGTGGGACCTGGAAAACGAAGATAATAATGAAGTGATCTTCGCAATGAAGTACATAGACGGTGAGAACGGCCATCGTATGTCGACCAATTTCCTTCCTTACTTCGGTGTTCCGGGAATAGGCAATGGAGATGAAGATGCTTTCCCATCATGGGACCTGCATAAGGAATACGATGAAGATGATGCACGCAAGGAAGCTACCATTACGGAGTATTATTTAAATCCCGAAGCGGACGAAGATGATGATCCTGTTTGGTATCCTTACATCAGTAAATACGCGGTTGAGCATACATCAGGGCAATCAGGACTTGATTTGCCGGTCCTGAGATATGCTGATATTGTTCTTTTAAAGGCCGAGGCTTTGTTCAGAACAGACCAGCCAGGGCAGGCATTGATTGAACTTAATGAAGTTCGGGAAAGGGCCTTTGGAGATGTTTCTCACAATTACACAAATTCTAATGATTTCATGGACAAGCTTATGCACGAGCGCCGGCTGGAGCTTGCGTTTGAAAATGAGCGTTGGTTTGATTTGGTGAGAACAGGGAGATATCTAACCGAACTGACTGAAGTAGAAGAAGACTATAATATTGGGACCGGGGTACCTGTGACTGTAGATCTGGACCCAGAGGAATATCATAAATATTTCCCCATACCTTTGGAAGAAATCGACCAGCATGGCGAGGATGTGCTGGAGCAAAATGACCCCTATTAAACATTCGTGCAAATAGATGAAGGGAGAATGGCCCAATTTGAAGCGGCTATTCTCCTTTTTATTTTATCTAATGAGGAAATACGGCTTAGCTTATTAAAAGCCCGTGTTGATTTCCTCCCTTGATAACATTTCAAAACTATATCAATGAATCGCAGAAAATTTTTCGAAAATACAGCTGTTTCAGCGGCGGGCATCATATTCGGCGGGAATATTTTATCGAAAAGCTCCGATGTAAATGAGGTCGATTCTTTATCTTCTTCGTATGACATCATGCAGCAAGTTATGAAATACCAGAAGATTGATTGCCATGCCCACCCCTCTTTCAATAATAACAGCTTTGATACTCAAATTGAATTCGCGCAGCGACTGGGTATTGACAAGCTGATCATGT
Organism: Balneolales bacterium; assembly: GCA_040878115.1. Classification (GTDB taxonomy): domain Bacteria; phylum Bacteroidota; class Rhodothermia; order Balneolales; family Natronogracilivirgulaceae; genus JBBDMU01. The sequence goes on along the minus strand of JBBDMV010000090.1, from coordinate 4,568 downwards.
CAAGGCCTTTAACCAGTGGTGAGACTAAATTTGAAAAGTTCAGGGAAGCTAATGATGTTATCCTTAAGGCCATGAAGCGATATCCTGACAAGGTTATCGGCCAGCCTACTGTAAACGCCCAATTTCAAAAGGAGTCCCTCGAAGAAATTGACCGATGCATTGATCAGGGAATGGTTGGGTTGAAGGTTTATAACCAGGTAAAAATAAATGATCCTCTGTTCTACCCTATTATAGAGAAGCTCATTGACCTGAATATGATTGTGCATATGCATGTAGGTGTTGGAAATTCAAGAGTAAAAGCCCATCCCGGAGAACCCGAATCCATTACCACCCCGGATGATTTTGCAGAAGCTGCAAAAAGGTATCCCGAGGCTATGTTCCAGTATGCCCACCTGGGGGGTGGCGGAGACTGGGAAGCTGGATGCAACGCCGTAAGAGATTGCCCGAACGTATATGTTGATTTATCGGGCAGTAATAACGAAGAAAATATTGTCAACTTTGCGCTCGAGCATATTGGTGAAGACAGAATGTTGTTTGGTTGCGATAATAGCTTTTACCAGGGGGTTGGCCATGTATTGGCAGCGAACCTGAGCGAAACACAGAAGAGGAAGATTTTCTTTGACAACTATAATAACATATTAAGAAAGGCTGGCAGACATGTTGATTGATAGTAACGCGTATATCGGGCAGTGGCCCTTCAGACAACTCAACTATAATACATGCGACACCCTGCTTGGAAGAATGAACGAGTTTGGTGTGGACCTTTCGGTTATCAGTAATTTGAATGGTGTCTTTTATAAGAATACGCAATCAGCGAATAAGGAGCTATATGAAGAGATAAACTCTGACCGACGCTTTCGTGACCGTTTCATTCCTTTTGCGGTAATCAATCCTATATACAATGGATGGAAGCATGACCTTGAAACAAGCATAGATGATTTTGGAATGAAGGGCATTCGCCTGTATCCCAAGTATCATCGCTATGAGTTGACCAACCCGGCTTGCATCGAAGCGGTAAAGATGGCACGGGACCGTGGATTGCCGGTGGCTTTCTCGCTGCGTATGGTAGACAGCCGGCCCAGTTCATGGCTGGATATAAAGGATGAGTGGGCTTTGAGAGATATACTACCTATCGTCAATGAAGTTCCTGATGCGAAATACCTTATTCTGAATGTTGCAAACAGCACACAGTTGGGTGAAGAAGAAAGAAAGCTTTTCAGAAAAACGAACCTGGTAATGGATACTTCCGGCAGGAATATTGTTAACCTTGGAAGGCTACTTGAAACGTTGGGCACCGATAAGTTTGCCTTTGGTACCCATTCTCCTATTCTGGATTACCTAACAGGCTTATTGCGTATAGAATCCTTAAAAGATTCAGAAGCCAATGAGATCACTAAGGGTTTGCTGAGATCCGATAACATAAAAAGTATCCTGGGCATCTGAGCAGCAACTTTTTATCAGTAGAAAACAGACATTAACTTCAAAAAGCAGGTAATTTTATGAAAAAAAATAAGGATACCTACACAAGACGTCAGTTTATAAAGAAAAATTCTATTGCCGGTGCCGGAGCGGCACTAACGATGGGTGCAACGCCCACCTTGTTTGCTAATTCTTTAAGTGATGTAAAAACACCAGCCATTCTCGGAGGTCAGGCAGTGCGGAGCAATGATTGGCCGTCTTGGCCTGTATGGAACCCCGAAACCGATGAAAAACGGCTACTTGAAACCATCCGAAGCGGAGTATGGTCCCGCGCCGGCACAGTGACCGAATTTGAAGAAAAATGGGCAGAAACGGTGGGTGCCAAACGCTGCTTAACAACGACCAGCGGCACACAAGCCTTGATTTGTGCCCTTACGAACCTTGATATAGGAGGCGGGGATGAAGTCATTGTGTCACCATACACGTTTATAGCCCAAGTTCAGGCCGTCTTGCAAACCGGGGCCATGCCGGTATTTGTTGATACAGATCCGGAGACGTTTCAAATAGACGCAAACAAAATAGAAGAAAAAATCACTTCACGCACCAGGGCCATCTTCCCCGTTCATATACTCGGTATGCCTGCCGATATGGTGCGCATTAATGAAATCGCAAGAAAACATAATCTTCTTGTTGTTGAAGATGCTTGCCAGGCCTGGTTAGCTGAAATAAATAACCAGAAGGTGGGCACTTTTGGGGACGCAGGCTGCTTTAGTTTCCAGAACTCCAAACATCTTCCTATGGGAGAAGGTGGGGCTGTTGTAAGTAATAATGAGGAATTTATGGATAGATGTTATTCTTACCATAATTATGGCAGTGCATATGGTTCAGTAAGCGGGCAGGGCTTTGTACGGCTAGGCACAAAGCTGAGATTGACCGAATATCAGGCTGCAATAGGTCTGGCCCAGTTAAAAAGGTTGGATGAGCAAACTATGGTAAGAAGTGAGAATGCTGAGTATTTGAAATCACAAATAAAGGATATTCCTGGTATAATACCCTACAAGCTTTACGATAATGTAACCAGAAGTGTTTTTCATTTATTTGCCTTCCGTTACAAAAAAGATGATTATCAGGGATTGTCAAGAGGTGACTTCCTCAAAGCACTTCGTGCTGAGGGAGTACCTTGCTCCAGTGGTTACTTTACGATAAATGACAAACCGTACCTGGAGCATGCCTTCCAGACAAAAAACTTCCGTAAAATGTATCCGGAGAGTATGCTGGACTATGACCGTTATCTGGAAAGGAACCAATGTCCTGAAAATGACAAGTTATGCAATGAAGAAGCCGTCTGGTTTAGTCAAAGTTTATTGCTTAGTGACCGATCGGATATGGATGATATCGTTAATGCTATAGATAAAATTCACAAAAACGCCGGTAAGATTAAACAATCTATTTAATACAGCCCTCTTGGATATTCTGTTATTCTAAGAAAGGCCCAGGTATTTTTACCAGGTCCTGTATGATTTTCCCTTTGTTCTTAAATCTGGCAAGTGTATACACATCACCATTCTTGCTGAGAGCAATAGAATTAACATAAGTCGGCCTGGACCCATCTTTATAAAAAATGGGCCCGTGATCTGTATATTTACGATCAGGCAGGTTGAAGGTTATAAGATGAAGATTTTCAAGACCTTTCGCGGCACCCTTCGCGATTTGTTTAACTTCTTGATTGCGTTGCCCGGTAAAATCTATAGGACCGCCTGTCAAATAATAAAGGGTATTATTGGGACCAAGATCAAAACCAAGATATCCATAACTGAATTGATCGTACATCCCGCTCTTTCTTGATGGATCAGAGGTTATTCTTTCCACCAGTTCAATACTTTGCTTACGGGGATCAAAACGGAATAAATATCCGGAATTCCCATGTATGCCGTAGGCCACTTTCTCGGGCGGGTACCATTTCATTTGCCGCCAGTTGTAGCCCATGCTTCCTGGCATAGTGGGATCATACTGCCCAAAATAATCGAGCCTTAAATGGATGTTCCCTAATTTTTCAAAAGATGTCATATCGGGATGGAATGTATAAATATCACCTTCGGACGTAGAAAAGTAAACGGACCCATCTTTCGGGTCGATGAACATTGATCTACATAGAGCACGAAAGTCTCTTCCCGGAGTACCTGCTTCTCCCTTCTCGGAAACAGGGCCAAGATTTCTAAGGCTATTTCCCCGAATATCGTAATATATAAAATTCCCGCTCGGCCAGGTTATGCCATAAATGCATTCCCTTTCCGGGTCCATCACCATAGTAACCATACCTTCACCATCAGGGATAATTGCTAAATCTTCAAACTTACCATTGGACAGATTGTATGACAGGATATGCCCGCCGGGATAAGCTTTGTAACCCTCCGGTGGATTTCGCGGCAATCGGTCCATACCATCAATTAATTCATAATATCCAACATGTGTTGAAAAATACAGCTTGCCTTTACTTTCATAAAAACTAGCATGGCTCTTACCTTGTGGTATGGCTTTTAAATCTGCTTCACCGCAAATGTCGGTCAAATCAGCCAGTATTTTTATTTCTTCTGTTTCTGGGTCATAAACACATACTTGCCCGCCCCTTAAAATAGATTCAGATGAGAGGACATAATAGATCTTTCCATCGCTGGCTGTAGAAAGAGCATTATAGGTATCGTGCGCCAAATCAAAACCGGAATAATAATGTTGAGCTGTTATAGCCAAAGGAATAAATTCGTTTATAAAAGTTGATGGTTCTTCGTATTGAGGGAATTATACTTCTGGGTTAAGTATAATGAAAAAAAATAAAACTTAGGCCTTCTAATCCACTCCTGTCATTTGATCACGGGGATCATTTTACGCCATTGTCTGGACCCAGGTTCGGTTAATGCATAGATTCTTTTGAGATAATGCATTCGCCCCGCTAAAGATGCCGCCCATTAGGCCGGCTACCTGTACAATTTTTTAAGGCAAAGCCCGAACTTAACCACCTCTTAATTAAATTCATATCAACACCATATCAAGGCCGTATCAAAGCCGTATATATACGGTGTTGATACGGCCTTGATATGGTGTTGATATGGCGTTGTTCAAGGGGAAGCCCCGGGAATGCAAGATGTCATTGA
>JBBDMV010000089.1:0-21311 GCA_040878115.1 Balneolales bacterium | reverse complement strand
GTGTCTTGCCTGTGTCGCCCTTACAGGGCTTGGATGTGTGGTAAATCGTTGACCCAGGGTTTACACCCTGGGCTTCATTATGTTACCCTTTCAGGGTAAAGGCCGCTGCATAGGGTTATAATTTCGGTGCTCATTGCGGAAAACAGGGATAAATCCAAAAAAGCATAAAATACCCCGTCAAATGCCGGTGGTAAACATTAAAAAACCGCTGGTTGCTATTTCTCAAATGAACTATTTTTACGGTCTGCCGGGAGGGAGCGGGATGGGTGAGAGTGATTCTCCACCGGAAGACCTCAGGAGCAAAGCGCTGCCGGCCACAATGGCAGCGCCGGCGGCAATATAGAAAGGGTAGCGGCTGGTCCTTTTCTTTTCAGCAACGAACTTAACAGGCTTCCTCTCAATGATGCCATCAGCGAGCAAATCTGCCATATTACACTCTACTTGCTTCATTTTAACTGTTTCTGCTTTGTAAGCTCTCCTGATAGAAATTTCGGCCGCATCCGCTACGATTGCTTCGTTTTTCTGCAGCACCGGGTAATGTGCAAGGTCGTATGCGGTGCTTTTCCATGACCTCACCTGGATTTCAGGCTTGCCGGCATCAGACATATCCACTATAATAAACAGGCTCCCTGTATCAGAATAATACGTTGAATCCCAGTATTGGCGCAAGTGAACGCCATACCAATGTGATCTATACGGGTGAACAAATACTTCCATTTCATCGAACCGCAAATTAACATCAGGGTTCATTTCAAATATCCTACGCAGTGATTTGATATACCCGCCCTTCGAATTTCTACGATAAAGGCTGCCTCCCCCAGGCTGCCTGACAGCCGCGACAATCCGTGCATCGGGTTTCAGCATAGCCTCAATGCGGGCCATATCTTTTCCGCTAAAAGCCTGCATAAACCCGTTAATATGATGCTGTACCTGATCGGTTACGGATTTAGCGGCAAGCTCCTGGTGTATGACAAAGGGTGCAATGCTTTCTTTTTCCGGGACCATTTCCGCACCAATCCAAACACCCTCTTTATCGAACGAAAGTACTAACTCACGAATCTCCACACGATCTCCGATACTTCTACGCAAGGCCAAATTCCCAATGCTGTATTCACTGCCGGACGTCTGGCTTATAAAGGAATTGATGTATGGCATGTTCTGATAATATCCCTTGCCTAATAACAGAGCTTCCAGTTTACTCACTCCGGGACCATCTTTTAAATGGTCCGGCCATTCAAAGTCTCCATTCCGGTAATTATCATTTATGGCGCTCAGAATAGTTTCTGTCCGCTGCTCCAACAAGCTTACAAAGGACTCGCTTTGGCCGGCTTCCAGTTGCACTACAATATGTTCTGGTAGTTCCTCAGCACTCAATTCGCAGACCGGAAATAGCAGAGCAGCCATCAGGAAGAATATCTTTAAGCAGATGTTCGGTTTCATAGCGAAAAATCGTAACGTTTAATTCTTGACTTAACATCTAAGCCTATGCATCACTTTATCAGCATCATCTTTTCGGTCAGTATATGTTGTCCCGACACCAGCCGATAAATATATACGCCACTGGACAGGCCAAGGCCATCAAAGGGCACCGTATACCAACCCTGCTCCTGATAGCCTTGCACAAGCGTCTGTACCCGGCGTCCCAGAATATCATATACATCCAGGCGCATCTCAACATCTTCTATCAATGCATACGTAATATTAGTAGAAGGATTAAAAGGGTTTGGGTAATTTTGGCGCAGGGTGATCTCATCCGGAAGCAGGTTTTCCTGAATTTCCTGAAGGTAAGCTTCATGGCCTATATGCACCTGATAGCTGACTTCTGGTTCGCTAACGATCATTTCAATGATATCCCCGTTAGCCAGCAGGCGGGATTGATGTGAAGCCGGGTTAACCAACAGGACCCGGGCCTGATCGCTCAAGCTTTGAAAGTCGGCCTCCCAGTGCATCGTTCGCCCCACCGGGGCTTTTACCGTGAGGTCATAGGCTGTTCCCGTCTCCTTATAATTCGCCCCAATGCTGCGGGTTATTCCGTCCGGTATCTCATCTGGAAAGACCATACCATAGCGAGACATTTCCAGTGAAGGATATTGAGCGGCTGAATAATCCGGCTTATAATTCCATGTTACATCCGTATAGGCTGCCAATTCACCGCTCTCCGTTTTGAACAAGGCTTTTAAACGCAGTTGGCGGGAATCATCTCTGCTTTCCTGGGCCTTATAAGCTATCCGGTCCGGACCGGTATTAATCATCGAACGGCGCTTATCAGGATTCCCATAAGGGATTTCGAGTTTCTTCAGGCCCCATCGAGGCTTATTATAAAAATAATAGCCGACATATGGCATCAGCGTGTGGGCCTCCTCAAACAATTTATTATAACTGAACAAGTCTCCATCAATTTCATTGAACGCCTGTACCTCGCTCCATGCTACCATTGATGCAAAGGGATTGGCTATGATATTCCAGCCTGGTTGTATATCAATGGCGAAAGTGTCATGTTCATCCAGCGGCACCGGAATATAGTTCAGGTCAAGGTTGAGGGAGTCGCGGTAAAAGGCCCAGAACCCAAAGCCCGGACCGAAGGCGAGGCGATTGGATTTGGAGTCATATTCTAATAGGAAGTCATCCTCACCGCCCGTATCGCTAAAAGCTCGCCATACTTCAGAATAATCACCTTCGAGTACCTCATCCATGTAGGCTTTATGATGACCGGGCAACCCGATCATCTGATAATCAACGGGATCAATTTGGCCAGACTCCTGAAGGGTAAAATCGAATGAGACGGGCAGAGTTTCTGCCCGGAGGTTATTACGGGTAGTGAAAGAGGATGACTCACTCCATCCGCTTTGAGTCAGTTCATCCGACAAGCGCACTTGCCAGTAATACTTTGTGTTGGTTTGCAGTCCGCTTACCTGCAGTTTAGTCCCGGTTGTGACGTATTCTTCCGCTCCCTCATTCAGATCAACTTTAGTACTCAATCGCAAATCATAATTTAATTCTTCATATGGGCTGGACCAACTGATCTCCGGAGCGATACTCATATTATCGGCATGGTCCGCGGGGAATTGTGGTTCGGGAACTTTTGCTTCGGTGATGAAGACACCTCCCTGCGACCACTTTCCGATCCCTCCGCTATTGATCGCCTGCACCCGCCAATGATAGATTCCGTAATAATCAAGTTCTTCATCCATGGAATATTCTGTGGCACCTATTTCATCAACAGCTAGTATAAGCTTGTTAAAGTCTGCATCCGCTGCTAATTCAAGGCGATAATTATCTGCTCCGGAAGCCGCTTCCCAGGATAAATTAGGTAAAAGGGTAATCGCACCGGCTGAATCCACCGGAGCTCCAAGGATTACCTGTGGTGGTGGGGCAGGGCTGGTCTCAAAGCGATAAGCGTCCGGCCAACCCCCGGCTCCGCCGGCATTGATGGCCCTTACCCGCCAATAATAAACCTGTTGCCGGTTTAGCTCGTTTTCCGGCATAAAGGTATGCGCTTCCAGTTCAAGCTCATCTATAAGAAGCTCATTAAAATCAGCCTCTGACGCCACCTGAAGATGATACTCTGTCGCGTGGTCAGCTTCTTTCCAGATAAATTTAGGTAGCTGTCCGATGTCAAGAACCTCATCCTGAGGGTAGGTCAACATAACAACCGGTGGGGTGGCGTGCACTGTCGTGAAACTCCATGTGTAAGGTTCATTGAGAATCTCATCTTCGTTCATGGCCACACCTGCAGGAATAAAAACAGAATACCTTGTTGCATTGTCCAGCTCTGAGCGGGTAATTATAATTTCCTGCCCCTCAACCATTAACTCTATGCCGGCTAAGGTATCGCCCCGGTCATCTGTAATGAGACCACCAGATACATCAACGGCCGTTACCTGCTGATCAAGTGTCACCAACATTTTGGTGTCTAATTTTATATCGGTGGCTTCATCCTTTGGAGTTTCTTTGATGGCCACAGGAGCAGTCATCGCCGTTGTAAAACTCCAGCTGTGAGCCAGATTTCCAACGTTGTCTTTATTTTTTAATGCACCGCCCGGTATCGTCACAGTGTATTCAGTGAAATTGGTAAGGTCAGCATGAGAAATAATCAACTCATTATCATTTAATGTAGCTTCCATACCCTTTACAGTATTGCCATCCATATCGGTAATAGCGATATCATCCAGGTCCGCTTCATTGACTTCCTGGTCGAATTCGACCGTAATATCGGCATCCAGAGCTATGCAATCTAATCCATCAGAGGGAGATTCATTTACAGCCACCGGCGCGGTGCGTATGGTGGTGAAGTCCCAGTTAACTTCTTGATTTTCTATATCATAATTGCTTTTTACTGTGCCTTCGGGAATACTTATCGAGTAAAGCGTAAATTCTTCCAACTCAGCATCTTCAAGGGCAAGCTTATTGCCATCTAATGTTACCGCTAAACCTGAAACCGGCCCTGTGTCGGCGTTTGTAATTTGGACCTCGTCCAGATCAACTTCATTGACATCTTGATTAAATTCCAGCGTGATTACGGTATTAACCTCAACACCCGTTTCGTCATTTTCCGGGACCTTATTTTCAACAACCGGGAAGGTAACATCTACGAACCCTTGATATCTCAAAAAAGGATAACCGTCATTTTCATCAGGATTCCACCCCCAGGCCCCGTTCGTTCCGCTATCATCATCATTCCAGAAACCCCAGTTTGCGTCCAGAAAAGGCTTTGGTTGCTGCATTTCGTTTGTAGTTAAACCGGTCCCTTCACCAGGTCCATCTTGCCCGGTAGTTTCGGTGTTCCAGAAGGAATCGGTAACATCACCAGAGTTCCTTCCTATCAGGCCACCAATATAACTGCCGTCTCCATTAACCGTGCCAGTAGCATATGAAGCGGTAAGATTTCCAGCATTATTACCTATTAATCCAGCAATAAAATTATTCCCTGTACTTGCACTAACTGAAAAAGAATTCCTTACATCACCACCATTAACATTCCCCCCAACTAAACCACCAACAGCTTCATCCCCACTGACTATTCCACTGGCAAATGAAGTACTAATATTACCAGTATTATTTCCAATTAGCCCCCCCACTTTTCCATTACCATTAACCGTAGCTGTGGCATTTGAACCACTGGCATCTCCTGTATTTTCCCCAATCAGACCGCCGACATTATCACTTCCGTTAACTGTTCCAGTAGTATATGAGCTAATTACGTCACCCGCATTATTACCGATCAGGCCACCTACATAATTATCTCCTGTAACATTTATATTTTCAAGGTATACGTTTTTTACCTCCCCATTTAGCACAAAACCAAACAAACCAATGCGATTCGCATTTCGATTGATAAACAAGTGCTGAATAACATGGCCGCCGCCATCAAATATCCCCGTGAAAGGACCATCAGTATTGTGCCCAATTGGCAGCCATCCTTCACCGTCGTTTACTAATTCACTTGCATATGTATTATAACCATCGGTGTTTTCATTCAAGTCGTTTACGAGGATGTATTCACCATTCAAATTATCTCTGATATGATGCAGATCTTCCCATGTAGAAATTTGGGTTTGCCCCATAACCGCTGGGGCAAACCAGCCGTATGTTGACAACAACAGCATCATTGCAAGGTTCCTTGCCGATGCCAATTGGAATTGTGCGTAAAATTGCAAATTCATGCGAGCCAAAAAAGGTATTGTTCAATATTTATGGTTACATGTTGTATAGATACACGGAGAGTGAATTCCTTGCGGTACTTTATTTTTTTGCTCCTATACAAAAAAGAAAGCTGGGTAATCCTTGAGGTTAAGCGTCAAATATTGTATATAAATGCTATTATACAATGAAATTCATCATAGACCTTAATGATTGCACCAGGCACTACTTTTAATAAATGTGGATTATGGAAGTCGATATACAGTTTTATCCGATCAAGCAAGACCGCCTGTTTTCATTAGCAATAATATTGCTCGCCTTGGCGGCACTGGCAAATTTGACGGGGTGTACCACATCCCCTAACCCTGATAATCCTAACGATCCTGATGGTCTTGGTGGGCAGAGAATACAGCCTTACGAAGAAAATCCCTGGTATTGGCAATATAAAGGCGAACCTGTACTTTTACTTGGCGGCAGTGACCAGGATAACCTGTTCAATCATCCGGACCTTCCACCCAATGGCCTCGAAGCACACCTTGACCGGCTCATTTCAGCCAAACAAAATGGTGATACTTCCTCGCAGGTAAAATTTTATGTTCGAAATACAATGTCATCACGAGATGAAGGCAATGTCTGGTGGTTCGAGAAAAATGACAATACCGGACTATATGACCTGGACAGTTTCAATGAGGAGTACTGGGACAGATTTGAAAATTTTCTCAAAATGACTGCCGACCGTGACATTATTGTGCAAATAGAACTTTTTGATCGATTCGATTTTGCACGGGAACCCTGGGATGTCAATCCATTCAATCCCGACAACAACATCAACTTTACTGCTGAAGAAATTGGCTTGCCGGCTGAAATTGAGACGCATCCGGGCGAGAATGAAAATCCTTTCTTTTTTTCTGTACCCGAATTGGAAGACAATGTGGTGCTGCTACAATACCAGGAAGCTATTGTGGAAAAAGTACTGGAAATCAGCTTACAACATGGCCATGTACTTTACTGCATAAGCAATGAAACCAACGGATCGCCACTTTGGGGTGAATACTGGGCAAGATTTCTTCAGGAAAGAGCTGATGAATCCGATACCGGAATAGAAGTAACTGAAATGTGGGATGCCTGGGACTTAACCGACGAAGAGCACGGGCATACCTTTAATCATCCTGACCTTTACTCTTTTGTGGATATTTCGCAAAACAGTCATCAGCAAGGACAAACACATTGGGATAACATGCAAAAGGCCCGCGAGATGCTGAGCGACCAGCCAAGGCCTATGAATACAGTTAAAATTTATGGAGGTGAACCTCACGGACATGGCACAGAAGAAGGAACAATCAGGCTTTGGCGAAACATCTTTGGGGGGGTAGCCTCTTCCCGCTTCCACCGGCCAGAAAGCGGAGCCGGTCTATCCGAGATTGCCCTAACCCATCTTCGAAGCGCATCTATGCTTGTAAACGAGGTTGATATTTTTAATAGCTATCCGAATAATGAATTACTTAAAGAACGTGATGAAAATGAAGCTTATAGCATTGCCGCTCCTGACAATAACTACGCTGTTTATTTTCCCGATGGAGGTTCTGTGATCCTGGATGCCTCTGAAGCCGGTGATTCATTAACCGTGCGTTGGCTTAACATCATGGAAAGCGAATGGGAAGGACCTGAAACCAAACAGCTTACCTCAGGAATCGAGCTAACCGCACCTGGTGACGGGCAATGGGCCGTATTGGTACAGCCTGTAAGTAGTAATTAAAGTTTCTACAATCTGCTTAGGTAACAAAACCTCCTGCTTACTACGGTAGAAAACAAGGGCACAAAGCCTGTTAGTTTGATCACAGCAAAGAGGTTATAATGGTATCTGCAATTTTCAGTCCTTTATCAGTCACCCTTAAAGACTTATCCACTGTTACATATCCTTCTTTCGAAACCTTTTGCAGGTACTTTTTTTGCATTTCAGAAAAACGATATTCATACTGGTCCTTCAGTTGATTTATTGAAATACCGTCCCGGGTCCTTAGACCCATCATTAGTCTCTCTTCGGCAAGATTTCCCAGGGTTAATTTTTCTACAGAGTTTTCATCAGTCTTACATTCATTTGAAAGGTAGGCTTTTAGGTTGGCCGTGTTTTTCCAGCGAAACGCGTGGGAAGCATCATCCTTCCACAAGAAGGAATGCGCAGCAGGACCATAGCCTATATAGTTTATATGGCCCCAATAAGCTGAATTATGCATGGCTTCATGACCGGGCCTGGCATAATTGCTCACTTCATAACGGTGTATGTTGCTTGTTGCCAGCTTTTCTAACAAATAATCAATATGCATTGCGACCATGTCGTCATCGGCTGCCTTAAGTATTCCTTTTTTATTCATAAACCCGAGGCGCGTTCGGGGCTCAATGGTGAGGGCATAGGCAGAAACATGAGGTGGATCGAATTTCAATAAAGTACTCACATCCTCCTCCAGGTCTTCTACCGTTTGGGCCGGATTTCCGTAAATTAGATCAACGTTGAAAGAATCGAGAGGTGAGTTGTGAAGCAATTCGAGGGATTTAAGGGCCTCCTCACGGGAATGGGCCCTGTTCATAAACTTGAGCCGTTCGGTGTTAAAGGTTTGAACGCCCATGCTCACGCGGGTAATACCATTTCGGCTCAACCCTCTCAGGTATTCAGCATTAACATCATCCGGGTTCATTTCAAAAGTGACTTCCTGTAAACCGGACACATCGAAGTTTTCCTGAATAGATGATAATATACGGTCGACTTCATCAATGCTGAGCAGGGAAGGGGTACCGCCGCCAAAGTAGATGGTGCTTATATTTCTGTCGAAAGGCCCACCTTTATTTGAAGCGGCAATCTCTTTGGTGAGGGTTTCTACAAATTCAGCTTTCTGTCGTGTTCGGGTAACGAAGTAAAAGTCGCAATACGAACATGCTTGTTTGCAAAAGGGGATGTGGATGTAAATTCCAGTCACGAATGCTTTACTATTTTCCTTTTATAATGGATTTATCCCCGAAGTATTGCCATTGTATCATTCTTCTCTGAGTACAGCTTGTAATGCTTTTCCTTCAGGAAGTGAATGACTTCTTTGTAGGTTTCTATAGGTAAATGCTTATGCTCAAACATGATGATTTCAGGATTGAACTTGTCAAAGTTAATCATTTTGATGATCTCATGATCATAGCCTTCGGTATCAATGTGAATGAGGTCAATCTTTTGAACATTGTGCCTTTTTAACAGGGTCTCTAAAGTAATGCAGTCAACTTGCTCGGTAATATAATACTTGTAGAAATTATTTATTTTATGGCTGTGGGTCTCCACGATATCCGGATTAAAGGAACCGATCTGATCGTACCATTCCGGGAGGCCATCGTCGCTTTCTTTTAGGCGGTAGAATTCCCTGGTTCCGTTCTCATCAGCAATCGCCAAATTCTCGCAGGATACCCGAGGATAGTACCTGTAGTTTTCAATCAGCTTTTCGTAAATATACCTAACCGGCTCCACAACGATACCCCGCCATTGGTCTTTCGTGATATGCCTGTGAAGAGGATCACGCGTGACGCCATCGTTTGAACCAATTTGGATGAAAAATATATCATCTTTTCTCTTGGAAAACCGACTTATGATCTTTTGCAGGGAAGCCTTGCGCAGCTTTCCCAACAATGGGAACATCATATTTGCAATAAGTTTTTTTACCATTTACTGTTTGTAAGCACTCATTATTATAAAAGTATTTTCTGAGACGAATAGTTCGTATTTCTTCTGAAAAAACTATTGAATAGGTGGCGCATTAATACAGCTACAAACGGTCCTAAAAAATGTCTTCCGCACATAAAAACATTACTCTTGCTCTGACCTTATCTCGTAATGTTCTCCCGATACTAAAATATACAGGATATTAGGGTGACAGCATACCTGACAATCTTCTACGTAATTTTGTTGCTCACCCTGAGATGGGTCTATAAAGGTATGGTTAATCTCACCACACCAGGCGCAACTAAATTCGACTGATCGTGTTTGCATGATTGGAGTTTATAATAATTGCAAGATGTTGCTCTCTACTAATTTAAAACCTCTTTTAGGTACCTTCCCGTATGGCTTTCTTTGCATTTCACAAGATCTTCAGGGCTTCCTGAAAATACAACATTGCCGCCTTTAAAGCCGCCTTCCGGACCTATATCGATAACCCAGTCCGCACTTTTTATAATGTCCAGGTTATGCTCTATGATGATAACGGAGTTGCCTTGGTCAATAAGGCGATTGAAAGATGAAAGCAAACGGGCTACATCCTCGAAATGCAGGCCTGTTGTGGGCTCATCAAAGAAGTAGAGCGTATGCTCGGATTCTTTTTGGCCCAAATATTTGGCTAACTTCACCCGTTGCGCCTCACCGCCGGATAGTGTTGTGGCGCTTTGGCCGAGCTTTAAATATCCCAAACCTACATCATCCATTACCTGCAGTCTTGATGTAATGGAATATTCGCCTTCGAAGAAACCAAGGGCTTCTGAAATGGACATCTCCAGGACTTCATGGATGTTTTTCCCCTGGTATTTTATGCCCAGCACATCTTTTCGGTACCGCGTACCTCCGCATATTTCACAAGGAAGTTCGATATCCGCAAGAAATTGCATTTCTATTTTCTGTATGCCTTCACCCTGGCAAGTTTCGCAACGGCCGCCGGGAACATTAAACGAAAAATGTCCGGCTTGGTAACCCATGATCTTAGCTTGGCGGGTTTTCGAAAATATTTCGCGAATACCGTCAAATGCCTTGGTGTAGGTAGCCGAATTAGACCTGGGCGAGCGCCCAATCGGAGACTGATCAACCATTTCAGCATTACCCACATGTCTTAATCCACTGATTTTCTTATATCGCCCAACTGAGTTATTGTACGAACCAATTTCTTTTTTTATGGCTCCGTATAACGTATTATGTACAAGGGTGGACTTCCCCGAGCCACTCACCCCTGTTACGCAAACCATTTTGCCCAAAGGCATTTCCACGTCAATATTCTTAAGGTTGTTTTCCGATGCTCCCTCTAGTTGAACGCTTTTTCCGTTGCCTTTTCGCCTATTCTCAGGTACAGCTATGGATTTTCTGCCGCTCAGATATTTGCCCGTCAGCGAGGTAGATGTTAATAAGTCATTATATGAACCGGAAAAGGAAAGCTCCCCTCCATATATCCCGGCAAAAGGACCAATATCAATTACATGATCGGCCGAGCGGATCATTTCCGGATCATGCTCAACTACCAGAACGGTATTCCCTATATCACGCAAAGATTTTAAAATATTAATGAGGCTGGTGTTATCACGTGGATGTAAACCGATGGTGGGTTCATCCAGAACATATAAGCTGCCAATAAGCGAACTTCCCAAAGCCGTAGCCAGATTGATTCGCTGAGCCTCACCTCCGCTAAGCGTTCTGGTCTGACGGTCCAGCGTGAGGTAATGCAGCCCGACTTCATCAAGGAAACGCAATCGTTTTCGTACTTCATAAAGAATCTGGCCGGCAACACCTTCTTCAAAGTTGGTTAATTCGAGATCCTTAAAAAAATCCCTGGCATGACCAATGGTCATTTCGGTAATCTGGCCGATATTCAATCCCGCGATTTTCACATAAAGGGCATCCTTTCGAACGCGATAGCCTTCACACTCCGGGCAACGGGAGAATCCACGGTAGCGGGCGTAGAAAATTCGCATATGCACTTTGTAGAACTCAGACTTTACCTGGTCAAAAAACTTCCGAATGCCTATGTACTCGTCCTTGCCATTCCAAAGAATGTCAAGGACATCTGAAGAAAGCCCATTGTAAGGCACATCAATAGGCAGTTTATGGTTTGCGGCAATCCGAATGAGATCATGCAGATGTTTGCTGTATTTTGGTGAGTTAAAGGGTGCGATCAATCCGCCACGGATCGTTTGGTAGGGGTCAGGAATTACCCTGTCTTCATCGATACCCTGTACACGGCCGAATCCCTCACAATGCGGGCAAGCCCCAAAGGGATTATTAAAGGAGAACATTTGCGGTGAAGGTTCCATAAAATCAATCCCGTCCCGCTCGAAGTGTTCGCTGAAGTTATGCTCTTTCCCGCCTTTGATTTTAATGGAACAACGGCCTTTACCCTCACGAAATGCTGTTTCCAAAGAATCGCCCAGCCGGGACCGCGTCTCATCATCCTTTTTAACAGAAAGCCGGTCAACAAGAACACGAAGCTTTTTGGGTGGATTCTTTTTTAAATCCACCTTTTCGGTATTCAGATCTACAATAGTTTCATCATCCAGCAGAATTCGGGTAAAACCTTTTTCCTTGAGCAAATCAAACTCGCCCAAGGTTTTTTTCTTCTCTTTCTGGCTAAGTGGAAACAGCACATAAAAACGTGTTTTCTCATTGTATTCCGTGAATATCTCATTGATGGCCGTTTCGGTAGTATCTTTTTTTACTTTTTTGCCTGATACCGGTGAAATGGTCTGTCCTATTCGGGCAAACATCAACCGCACATAATCATAAATTTCTGTGGTAGTGCCGACCGTAGAACGCGGATTGGTGGTGGTATTCTTCTGCTGAATAGCCATAGCCGGAGAGACCCCCTGCATCAGGTCCACATCCGGTTTATCCATGCGCTGCAAAAATTGACGGGCATAACTGGAAAGACTTTCCACATAGCGCCGCTGCCCCTCTGCATAAATGGTATCGAAAGCCAGGCTTGATTTTCCCGAACCCGAAACCCCTGTAACAACAGTCAGTTTATTGCGGGGGATTTCTACATCAATATTTTTAAGGTTATGAACCCGGGCTCCCTTGATAATTATAGGCTTCTCATGGGCCGAAACTTTTTTCTCTTTGATATTATTAACTTCCATTAAGTTTCTTAACGTATGGGGTGAGATTGTAGTAACTACGCAATCAGATCATTCTTAAAGCAACGCAGATAGCCTTCTCATATTTTTGAAAATCATTATGAGAAGGTCTGCAGGCAAATGTCAAAAGGTAGACGGCAGGAGGTGAGGAAGATAATATTTGATGAGCTTCGTGCCTTGTTTATACAAAAATTTAGCGCACGACTTTCAGCAAACGTTTTTCCATTCCTTTTTTTACATCATTGCGTACGGCATCTACATCCGTATCAATATACATGGCATGTATGTATAATTTACTACAATCATCGGAAATATCAAGGCTCAATGTGCCCGGAGTAAGGGATATCATATTGGCCAGCATGGTTATTTCAATGTCTGTTTTAGCATCCAGCGGTATGGCGACAACGCCGGACTTCATACTTAAACCCGGCTTCACCACATCGGCGGCAACTCTAAGGCTGGAAACAAATAATTCTCCCAAAAAGTAAATCAGCAGACCGATGGCCCGCCAGAAATTAGAAGCGTAATCAGGTCCATGCAGGACCGGACGTATAATCAGCAAAATAAAGTAACCCAGTACGAAGCCTATTAAAAGATTACCAATGGAAAACTCTCCCGTTACTGTGGCCCAAATTAAGGCCAGCATTATATTGATGAGAAATAAATTCATTTACCTAATACCGCTTGGATGTATAAAGATGGGTCAAGGAGCTGCTCAGCAGCCTCTAATGAGACTTCATAGAAGGGTTGAGCATATAACCCTATAGTTACCGTGAGGACCGCGAGGATCACCATGGGTATGGCGAGCAGTGTTAAATTCCAGGGAGTTATTCTATTTCTAAAATTCGTCATATCTATGTCATCATCAGCCTGTGGCGACCAAAAAGCAGCAGCCCAGATCTTTGTCATAGAGAACAAAGTCAGCACTCCAACAACGAGAGCGACAACGACTATAGCATAGGATTCAACTTCCAGTCCGGCATAAATTAGTGTCAACTTTGCCCAAAAACCCGAAAGGGGTGGAAAGCCTGCAAGTGAAAAAGCAGGGATCAGAAACAGCGCACCTAACCATGGGTAGTGCCGGTAAATTCCGCCCATTTTACTTAATTCATAGGATCCCACCAGTTTATTTGCAACGCCAGCCACCAAAAACAAATTCGTTTTCACAATAATATGGTGCACGATATAAAACACGGATCCCACGATGGCCAGCGGTGTAAACAGGGCCAGGCCCATCACCATATATCCAATCTGGCTAATAATGTGGAATGAAAGTATTTTTCTGATCTCGTTCTGTGATGCGGCGCCCAAAACGCCGGTAAGCATAGTCAGCCCGGCTGCCCACAACAGAATATTGTGGGTATAAGCCACATCCTGGACAAATATTAAAGTGAAAAAACGGATTAAGGTATAAACTCCAACCTTGGTCAGCAATCCCGCAAAAATGGCGGATATGGCAACAGGGGGGGTATGATAGGATGCCGGCAGCCAAAAGAAAAGCGGGAACATTGCCGCCTTGATACTGAATGATACCATAAACAGCATTGAAACGGTGGTAACCATTCCCCGAGATTCAAAGTCAGGTATCTTGGTGGCAAGGTCGGCCATATTCAAGGTCCCGAACATTCCGTACATCAGGGCGATTCCGATCAGCAGCAAGGAAGATGATATGATGTTAATAATCACATATTTTATGGCCCCTTCCATCTGGGTTTTCTCATTCCCCAGAGCTAGTAATACGAAAGAAGAAATCAGCATCACTTCGAACCAAACGTACAAGTTGAAAATATCGCCTGTAAGAAAGGTACCGTTAACACCCATCAGCAGGAGATGCAAGAGCGGGTAATAGCCAAACTTTTCTCTGGTTTTATCAATATCCGCCAATGAATATACCGCTACGGCAAATCCCATTACGGCTGTAATAACAATCATAATGGAACTAAGCAAATCAGCGACCAAAGTGATCCCAAAAGGAGCTGCCCACTCGCCCATCTGGTCAGCCAGGATCCCCTGGTCCATAACATGCGTTAGCAGTAATATCGAAACGATAATCTGGCCGATCATCCCCAGAACGCCAAGCCAGCGCTGCATTTTATGGGACTTCCGGGTGATTACAGCAAGGCAGGCTGTTATAAGAGGTATAACAATAGGAAGAACAAGCAAAGTTGTCATCGCCCCTCCCTTTCGTTCTCCGGCTCAGCAACAGGCTCACCACCTGTTGAGGGAATAACATCTTTCTTTTTTGCAACCGAATTACTGAATCCAACAATCTCACCAGGGAAGGGAGGTTCTGCTATACGCATTTCATCAACATTAACGGTATCCAATTCTTTGTAGCTTCTATAAGTCAATACCAGAGCAAAAGCAAGTAACCCAAAGCTAATTACAATGGCTGTGAGGATCAACGCCTGGGGGAGTGGGTTGGCAATACCGGCATCGGCTACGCTTGCACCTTCCTCAATGAGAGGGGGGTTGGCGGACGTGATACGACCCAGGGTAAATATTAACAGGTTTACTGCATTACTAAGCAGGATCAACCCTATAACTATCCTGATCAGGTTTTTTCTGAGCATCAAAAAGATACTCCCGGCAAAAAGCCCGCCTACAATAAAGGCTAGCAAAGTTTCCATTTATGATTCTTCTTCAAGTGAGTAAATGACGGTGAGCGTGAACCCCATAACAACAAGGTAAACACCCATGTCGAAAATTAGCGGAGTTCCAAGGTGTAGTTCATTTCCAAATACTACGGGCGTCAACCACAAACCAGTCAGGTAAGAACTACCAAACAACAAGGAAATGATTCCGCTTACAGCCGCAAAAAATAAACCCCAGCCCATGAGGCTTTTAGGATCGAAACGTAATACCCGGCGCGCATCGGCCGGGCCATAGGCAATAATAAACAACACAAATGCCCCGGCACCGACGAGGCCACCGATGAATCCACCTCCCGGCTCGTTATGCCCACGGACAAACAAAAAAATAGAAATAAGCAGCAGTAGGGCAAAAAGCAGTACGGAAACCGTTTTCAGTATCAGGCTTTTCATTTGGTATTCTCCTTCTTTTGGTCACCCATATAAAGTTTAATCAATGCAAATATGCCCAATCCGGCAACTGCCAGGACCGTCACTTCACCGAGAGTATCCAGAGCCCTGAAATCAACCAAAATTACATTAACAATGTTTCTTCCATGAGCCATCGAGTAGCTGTTTTCAGCATAATATTCGCTAATAAAAGGATCTAGATCGAAAGATAGTGCTGCCAGCATCAGCATGGTCATCAAGCTCCCCGCACTAATAGCAATTACAGCATCACGAAATGTTCCCGTGTTAAACGGTTCGGGTTTTAGATTAGGAAGATGGACCAGCACCAGGGCAAAAAGTATAACCGTCAGCGTTTCTACAAGCATTTGTGTAAGGGCAAGGTCCGGGGCGCTATATAATATAAAGATCAAGGCAACGCTGAAGCCAAGAGCACCAAGGGAAACAATTGCAGTCAGGCTGGTTTCTGCCCGAATAGCGGCAAGGCTTGCCAGCAGGATCAATGCGGCCAGCACCCATTCATAATAGGCTACTTCTGACCAGCCTACAGGCCAGGGTACCGAAGCTTTGGTAAATAAAGTGTATCCAACAGCAATCACCATTACGGCAACCATGGTCCCAATATAATAACGCAAATATCCGCTTTGGAAGATGCGGGTTTGCCAGCCTGCAAATCGAAGCATCCCCGATACGGTATGGTCGTAACCATTTTCGGGCATAGTGCTGAAGGCCGTGTTGAACGAACGCATGACAAGACTCTCGCGAATCGGGTCCCAATAAAAATAAACGAGAACTCCAGCAAGGAGCGTCAATACACTTAATCCCAGCGCCAAATTAAAACCATGCCAAAGGGCCAGCTCGAATACTGTCGTTTCGCCGCCAATAGCACTGGCTGTCGCTGAAATTAATGATTCATCAATCAGCCAGGGCAGCAATCCAAGAAGCAAACTCAGTCCGCCAAGGGTGGCTGGGCCAATCCACATTGCCCAAGGTGCCTCATGAGCTTTCTTGGGTGTTTCTTTGATCTCGCCATAGAATGGTCGGATGGCTACAATTCCTGCGGATGCAACTACAGCGATATTGGCCAAAACAGCAAAGACGATCATAACAATGGCTATGGCCTCAAAACCAATAGCGGCTTCATATACCAGTTCTTTTGCGATAAAGTTGATGAACGGAATTATTCCTGCCATTGAAAGAGCTGCCAATGCCGCGCCAAGGGCCGTGATGGGCATTAATTTTGCCAGCCCGCCCAGGAGCCTTGCATCCCGGGTTCCCGTCTCGTGATCAATGGTTCCGGCAACCATGAACAGGCCGCCTTTATAGAAACTATGCCCTATAATAAATAATCCTGCAGCTTCAACGGCATGGGGATGCCCCATGCCGATAAGCATAGTTAGCGTGCCCAATGCCATAATAGTGGAATATGCCAATACCTGCTTCAAATCGGTGTAGCAGAGGGCCAGCCACGCACCTACTACCATCGTCAAGGCACCAATGATTGTTAGGGTAAACACCCAGGGGTCGGTTCCGCCAAGGATCGGGTTCATCCTTGCCATAAGATAAATACCGGCTTTTACCATAGTGGCTGAATGCAGGTAAGCACTAACGGGAGTCGGGGCCTCCATGGCATTCGGGAGCCAGAAATGAAACGGGAATTGCGCTGATTTGGTAAATGCCCCGGCTAAAACCAGGATCATAATTGGCAAGTATAGAACGTGGTCCCTTATTACATCACCTTCGGTAAGCAGAACGGAAATCTCCAGACTACCACCTGCAATACCTATGAGCACAGCGCCGGCAAGCAAAGCCAAACCGCCTGTACCTGTAACCAATAGAGCCTGCAAAGCGGAACGCCGGGATTTCGGGTTCTCATGATTGAAACCGATAAGCAGATAGGAAGTGAAGCTGGTGAGTTCCCAAAAAACAAACAAAGTAATTAAGTTGTCGGAAAGGACCACACCGAGCATGGAAGCCATGAAGAGTAGCAAACTCAAATAAAATCGGCCTAAAAACTTGTGTCCTTTTAGATATCCGCTGGCATAGAGTACAATAAGTGTACCAATCCCGGTAATAAGCAGAGCGAATAAATAACTCAGCCCATCCAGGAAGAACGACAGATTTACATCTAATCCGCTGAACCAGGGTATGGAAGTACGTATGATTTCCCCGTCCGTTATAGTCGGGAAGAGGCTCAGGAAGTAGGTAAATACGCCCAACGGCAATAATGCCAGAAAATAACCTGTATTACCCTTTAGATATTTTTGCAGAACAGGGGCCAAAAAGGCTAGTGCAAAAATGGAAAGAATGGAGACAAACATAAAATTCACAGCTTGCCTCCAGTCTCATCTGGTGGGGTTTTGCAAAACAGGCCGGGCTTATTCGTTTTCATTCTAAACTTACTCATGAACCTTTTTCTTTTTCATCAACATTCTGGCGCTCAATCTCATCTTTCAGTTCATCTATAATAGTACCTTTCCAAAGATCGACACCAACATAGTAAGCTGCCCTTCCAATGATATGGGCCGCTACGGGTGCTGTGAGAAGTATGAAAACAATAATTGTCAGCACACGGGCTGACACGGCTGTATCCAGAAAAGCAAAGGCTACGGCCAATAGGATAAGGCCTGCGCCCAAAGTACCAGCTTTCGTGGTAGCGTGCATTCTCATCAAAAGATCAGGCAAACGAACCACCCCCACAGAAGCGATTAGCATAAAGCCAGCACCAATAAGCAAAATAATTCCACTCACGATATCAAAGATCAATTTTTACCCTCCACTTTCGGATGGCCTATATAACGGGCAAAAGCAATGGTCCCGAGAAAAGCGATCAAAGCGAGCACAATAGCGGCATCAAGATACACAGGTTGATCCGATGCTATACAATAGGTAGCAATAAAGCCTATTACGAGGTAAGCAATCAAATCAATAGCAACAACACGATCAGGGAGACTCGGGCCCACTACTACCCGGTAAAAAGCCAATACCAGGGAGATGCATAAGGCAATGAAAGTTACATTAACCGCAAATGAAAGAAAGTCCATAATTTATCTTGCCGGGGTAATCAAAATGCACTATTTGATGCAGCGTATTCAGGGTAATGATTTATTCTGCATGGTCAGGACATCGAGCCAGACCTCAAAAGCTGCATTTCTGTTATTCAGTAGATATAATTTTTTTTGTTTTTTTAAGATCAACATTAATATAAGGAAAGCGGGTATATCGGGCAACAAAGGCAGAGCAAGTTACGATCAGGAACACCTATGTCAGGCTATAGATATCCAGAAAAGGGCTTTTTATTTCTGTTTTAAAAAAAATAAAAAGGATATTACTTCAAAATTATTTATCTATTCATTGTGCGTATAACGACTATTCTATAATTTATATATCATAGGCTAGAGAGGATGTTACAGTCTCGTGAATAAAGTATCGGCCTGATGGTCCTGAACTCCTTACTCCAATGATTATCAATTACTTAAATTTATATAGATAATGAAACTGCCTTTTTTTCTAGCCAAACGGTTTGTTGCCGGTGAAGATTTTGAAAATGCTTTTCCAAAAGTTGTCGAACTAAATCAGGCAGGTATAAAAGTTACCCTTGACCTGCTTGGCGAAAATGTCAAAGACCGAAAGACAGCAGATCAGAACCTTCAGGGTTATCAACGCCTGCTGCAACAAATCAACCAGGAAGAACTCAAATCAAGCATTTCCATAAAACTAAGTATGTTGGGCCTGAATATCAATAAGGACTACTGCCGCGACAACCTATTCAGCCTTCTGGACATGGCACGCGAGCAAGATCTGTTTGTTCGAATTGATATGGAAAATTCCAACCTTACCCAAGCCACATTGGACTTATTTAAAGAAGCTTTTAAAATTTATGGAAGGCATGTCGGCATTGTAATTCAGGCTTACCTGCACCGTACCAAAGAAGATATCCCCAAGCTGACTGCAATGGGCGCGGATGTGAGACTTTGCAAAGGCGCTTATAGCGAACCTGAACGAGTTGCCCTACAGAAGATGCCGGCTATCCGGGAGGCCTTTAAAGAGTATGCGGCAATCCTTCTTGAAAAAACCACCTATTCGAGAATGGCTACCCACGACGATGAGCTAATTGAATGGGTGAAAAATTATGCCACGGAAAACAAAATCGGCAAAGCCCGCTTTGAATTCCAGATGCTTTATGGCCTCCGCCAACGCACCTGTGAAAAGCTGGTTGATCAAGGGTATAATGTCCGTGTATATGTTCCTTTCGGAACCCAATGGCTGCCCTACTTCTCCCGCCGGATAAAAGAACGAAAAGAAAACTTCTGGTTTATTTTAAGTACGATGTTTAAAAAGTAGGATTTGTTGGTGGTTGGTGTATCTAGTCCTTCAAACATACGTGCGAATGGGTTACAGCATTAAAGCAAAATGGTCTCACCCAAATTAACAAGATTAAAGAAGGAGCAATCAAAACAACAACCCACAACTAACAACCCACAAATTTACAAACTACAAACTATAAACCACCAAATTCACTACCTTTCCCTGCACAAAAGCGCACAATATTAACATTTTGCTAATACCACATACAAAACCCACGGTTTCCATTCAAGGCGGGGCAGGGTCTTTTCATCATATAGCTGCCGAACAGGTCTTCGGTGACCTGGAGTTGATTGAACGACCTGCTTTTCATGATATATTTAAAGATGTAGCTTCCGATAAAGCTGATTTTGGTCTACTGGCGATAGAAAATTCTATTGCAGGATCTCTGACATATAATTTCGATCTGCTCGGCGAGTTTGACCTGCCCATTGTCGGTGAAACCTATTTGCGCATCTCTCATCAGTTAATTGCTATCCCGGGAGTCAACCCAGGTGATCTGCGTGAGGTCTGGTCACACCCCATGGCTATTCAGCAGGCCAGGGTTTATTTGCGAACACTGGATATCAAAATTACCGAACATGAAGATACCGCCGGTGCTGTGGCGGCGATTAAAAAAGGCAATCGCCGGGAGGTGGCCGCCGTTGCCAGTAAGAGAGCCGCTGAATTACATGGAATGTCTATTCTGAAACAGAATATAGAAACCGATCCAAACAACTACACCCGCTTTTTGCTAATTTCAAATAAAGAGCTTAATGGTCTTACAAAAAACCGGGATTATAAAACTTCATTACTATTTGGCTTTTCTGATCGCCCTGGCGCACTGGTTGAAGTTCTGCATATTTTTGCTGAAGCTAAGATAAACATGACTAAAATAGAATCACGTCCAAGAATAGGCTCACCCTGGCGTTATGATTATTACGTGGATATTGAAATGGATGCCCGTTCCAAACCGGCAAAACGGATATTGGATAAGCTTAACCACAAAACAGACTTTTTACGGATCCTGGGTACCTACCCAAGATTAAAAGGAGATTATTAATATTTATTTTTTAGGTGTTCAATGGATTGTTCATTGCACCGGTATTCATTCATTATGAAATTATTTGCCAAGACCCTTCAGGGTATAGAACCACAATTAAAAGAAGAACTTGAGCGGTTTGGCGGAAAGAACATCGTCATCCAAAACCGCGGCCTGGAATTTGAAGGGGATGAAGAGGCGCTTTACCGCATTCTCATCAATTCCACTCTGGCCCTTCGCGTTCTGCTTCCCCTTGCCTCAGCAAAAATTGAAAACGAACAAGAGCTTTACGATTTTGTCAGGACCATAAACTGGCACGACCACATCGGACTGAAGAATACCTTTGCCTTCGACAGCGTCACGTTTCATGAAGAAATGAACCACAATGT
>JBBDMV010000088.1:0-21423 GCA_040878115.1 Balneolales bacterium | reverse complement strand
GCTGTGCGCGATTACAAAGGCAGGATCGATAGAAGCCAGGACCGCAATCCCTAACGGCCCTAAATTTAAGGGCGCGGCAGGTACTTTTTATTTAAGCAAAAGTATTATTCGCGTCCGCTTGAAATTTTTTGTTAAGTGCCAGTCGTTGCTAAATTCATTAAATGCCGATGTAAGATTTTAGCAATTATATTATCTATTTAGAGAAAAAGTTTTTTGGAAATTATATATATTTTACATATAATTTCCGTTAGCATTCACGGTTTTTTAATTAAATTTACCACCTATGAGCGACAATACAGCTGCCGAAAGACAACAAAAACGATCAAAACGATTAATAGAGCAGGGTTATAAAAGGAAAACTATTTGGATTCACGAAAAATGTGAAGCTGCATTTAATGTAGTAAAAGAACACTTACAAGATCCACAAGCAAATGAGAGTTTAGAAGAAATCATTCAGGAACTTCAGAAGGAAAAAAAACCTGTAAACATCGCTTCAGTGAGACAACTTAGTCCATTTCGATATCCGGGAGGAAAAACATGGTTAATTCCAGAATTAAAAAAAAGGCTGTATGGTAATTATACAAAGCCAAAGTTTTTTATTGAACCGTTTGCTGGTGGTGGAATAGCATCACTTACTGTTGCAGCTGAAAACTTGACCGACCAAGTCATCATGGGAGAACTAGATCCAGATGTATCTAGTGTTTGGAAAACAATCTTACGGAATCCAGAATACTTATGTGATAAAATTAAAAGTTTCGTAGTAAACTACGAAAATGTCAGAAGTGAACTTGATAAAAAACCATCTACAACTTCTGAAAGAGCTTTTCAGACAATTATTAAGAATAGAGTGAATAGAGGCGGGATACTTGCTCCTGGAGCAGGTTTAGTTAAAACGGGAGAAAATGGTAAAGGCCTGAAATCACGATGGTACCCAGAAACATTGGTTAAACGGATAAAAGCTATAAATCAAATAAAAAATAAAATCAAATTCTATGAGATGGATGCATTTGAATTAATTAAGAAATATAAAGAGAATAAAGATACATGTTTTTTTATAGACCCGCCGTATACATTAGGTAAAAAGGGTGCCGGTAAACGTTTGTATCGGCATAATGAAATAGATCATCGAATACTATTTAAAGAAATGTCTGAAGCTAAGGGAAAATGCATGCTGACCTATGATGACACAACTGAAGCTGAGAATATCGCACTAGAATATGGATTCAATATTGACAGAATCCCAATGAAAAATACACACAATAGAGTCGTGTATGAGCTTATTATATGCAATTAAAAAGATATTATTTTCGACCCATCTTGAATAGTTTTTAATATTTTTTCTTCAAAATTGTCCAGAGGTATCGGGACGCCTGCTGTTAAACCAGTAACTGAGCTTTCTAAGGTTGTATAGACTTTATCTTCGATATAAAGAGTATTTTTATTATCATAATTTACAATTAGCCAAAGAATATCTGCATTTGAAATATCTTGTTCTCGCTCCATCGGTGCCATTGAATTAAAGAAGCTATAGTCAATGACAACTACCATTTTTTTACCCCACCTTCGTAAAGTTGGTACTTTGATTTGAAGTTGAGGCATTAATCTTTTGGGACCAGAACTTCTGAAGTCTGGACGACGAATTCCAGTAGGAAATGTAATACCTCCATGTTGATCATAAATTTTATTTATATCTTTTTTCATACTAGCGCCAGAGAAATATACTGCTTGCATTTCTAAAGCACACCAATCAATAATGCTATTATCTGGTGCAATATTTGCCACAATGAGATCAAGTCTACCAACTGTACTAGGTAATGTATTACCCTTTGCATCTTTCCCTTGTAAGAACCCAACCTCTGGTATAAGTTTAGGTTTCTCAGTTTTCAATAAATCTTTTGATATTTCATAGAATATTAGATTCTTTTGCCAAAATCTGTTTGGACAAGTAGTGACTAAGTTGTTAGTATTTACTGATACATTATTACAACTAGTTGAGTTGGCATTTCTCTCATAGTTAGCAAGTGTGCAAACACCATCAGTTTTATTGCACATTGTATCTATGCCTTTAAAAGGACACGGTTGTGACTTGTTCTTTTTAACTTTTGCAAGTCTTGACCTTTCATCAGAGCTGATATTTGCAATATTCTTGCCATACCACTCACCGATTCCATAACGTGAAACAGATTTATCGCTATCAGACATTGTTTGAGATTAATTATTTGCTTTGTGAGATTTAGATCAAGCATTATATCATTAATATATACGTTTTTCAAATATGTGATTTTGAAGTGAGGTATTGGAAAATGTTTAAACGGCTGAATTTGGTCTTGATTAGTTTGCCACCTAACAGGGACTCCTAATAATGGTGAATGATACAGCGGACTGTGCCAAAAGATTTGATTAATTCATTTAAGCCCACTTCTGTCCGAACAAATTTAAAGGTTAGGTAATAATCGTTGTTTTATTGACGTCAAGGCTTAATTTACCTTCAATTTAAAAATAAAAACTAGCGAAAAGCTAATAATTGTTGCGTGGTATCCGGTGGTTTATAAGTCCTTTTTGTTTTCTGTACGGTGATTTTTATCTCGTTAACAATATATCCAGCCGGTTGTATTGGGTCAGGCATACCCTGATCAGGGTAACAAAATGACCTAAACAGTGGTAAATCTTGCTGATATTCCTGCGAATAAGCTCCAAAAGAAGATACACGATCATCGCGATGAATATCTGAGACTTACATGCGTTCTCACTGGTTCCCAGGAAGGTCTTGACCACTGTAGGTTTTGCTTGATGAGCTTAAAGAAGGTCTCGATGTCCCACCTGCGTTTATACAGCTCGGCAATGGTAGCTGCCGACCATTCGAGGTTATTGGTAATGACCTCAATGACCTTATTATCGTTGGGCTTATAAATGGCGACCCGCCGCAGCTGTTCGGTGTGGATACCGGCTTTTTCGGCCGCCAGACCGGTTAAATAAATCCATTCATCTTTGAGCACGTGCTCGTCGCGGCCATCCGGGAGGTCTTTTTCAACGATAGACTCGTAGACCGAATTGGTTTTGATGCGAGTGGCACAAAATGGTTTTCGTCGTCGATGCGGCTGGCAAACAGCTTATAATCAAAATACCCCCTGTCGTCAACAATGATGGTATCCTTAGGGTAGCGAAAATCATCCACGCCTCTGCGGTCGCTTACCCGGGCTTCAGTGATATGGATCATCTCGGGAATCATTTTGGCCTCATCCAGGCTCACATGCATCTTGATGCCGCCTTTAGCTGTCCGAAACTTTGCCTAGGGAAACAGCTTCAGGCTCACGCTCATGATCGAAGCATCCACGAGCTTGATGTGCTTGCCTTCAATCTCTTTGATCGCTTTATATTCACTGCGTTTGGGAAACAGCCCCGAAAAGTGCTTTAACAGATCAAAATAAAGCGTTTCGAACACCCGCCAGTCTCTTTTGGCATGGCTGTCGCTCATCGTCGACTTGGCCGGGCTTTGCTGAAGGCCAATGTCTTTGAGAAATTTCTGACTTATGCTGATGCCTTGAGCGATCTCGCGAAGGCTGTGGCACTTGTTCAGCTGTCCGAACATCATCGATACGAGTTGATCGTTGGTCTTATAGCTATGGCAGTGCTTATCGGATTGGCAAGTGGTGATGGATTTCGATAAAATGGAGGACGGTATTAAATCGAGTATCTGCCCAAGTAAGGGTTTGTCCGATTTTTTTACGAACTTAGGGGGGCTCATGGTCATTCCTTTATTTGAAATATTTGAGATGTTAAGCGATCCCAAATTTAACAAAAAGGAAGTCATGGGCTACTTTTTTTGTTCGGACAGTAGTGATTTAAGCCTTATTTATTTGGTCACCAGAAAATCTTAAGAATGTACCGAGTAACTTATCACTACAAGAAAATCCCCGAATGGACGTCATTCCGAATGCGTAGCCGAGAAATCTCATATGCTCGTAAGTTACTTTGTTGCATATTTTCAGCCATGAGCGCCATCATAACGAATGAGGTTCCTCCACTACAGCCGCAAAACCGGCGGCCTCTGGAATGACGAAGTATTGGGTGGTGTTTGTTTAATAAATTAGGTAATGTTTTTTTGATGATGACTTTTGATACAGTCTCTCTTTGAAGCACTTAAAAGATAATCATAAAACCTATCCTCCCAATATACCAACAGTTGAAAAGTCTTTACCAGCAGGAGTGTAATCCAACTCAGGTTGCTTCATGCTAAATCATATTCAGTACGATCAACCCACGGCAACTTCTGATCTTACCAATTTTATGCCGTTATTTTTCATTTCCTCCAGAGCTTTATCAGCATCCCCAGGGCTTCGGTTCACTGCAGCTATGGCATCGGTATATACATGGGTGTTAAAACCCTGCTCTACCGCATCCCGCGCCGTGAAGCGAACGCAATATTCGGTTGTCAACCCACATATAAACAGCTGTTTGCAATTTTTGCTCTTGAGATATTCGGCAAGGTTTAAATTGGTAGCTTCGAAAGCAGAGTATCCGTCATCCTGGTTGCCCATTCCCTTCAGAAAGACCTGGTCAATTTTGCCGGTATGCAAATCGGGATGAAACTCTGCTCCCTCGGTGTCTTGAATACAATGAGGAGGCCATTTTTCAAAATGGACCGACTCCGGAGGATGCCAGTCTTTAGATGCAATGACCAGGGAAAAACGGTCCATTAATTCGTTAATTTTGGGAACAATTTTGTCCCCGCCTTCAACCCCGAGCGCGCCGCCCGGACAAAAGTCATTCTGGAAATCTACGATTAATAAAACCGGCATGGTCACTCCTGATAGTTTGGTTCGTTTAATTCGCTTAAGCAAGATAAATATACCCTGCATTATTTTGATTAACAGTTGAGCTGTTTTATTCGTTTGATCTAATCGGAAAAAGAAAGTTGCAAACTGGATAAATTAAACCTTTGCATTTCGTTCGGTTAACCTGTGGCGTGGGTCTAAATCCCCTCTTGAGAGGGGTCGCTTGCGGTGCCCGCGCAGCGGGAGCACCGAAAGCGGGGGTGTGTATGGAATAAGGTGGGAGGTTTGATAAAACTGAAAGGACCTGTAGACAATAAAAAAAATGTGTAAAAATGGTAGGTAATGGTATGGGCGGCGGCTTGAACACACCCCCATGCCATTAACTTTACTTCTATAAATTAATCTAATTTGTTTGAAGTCCTGAGGCAAGTAAGGCCGGCGAAAAGTGGCATACGGGTACTCGCTCTCGCTATGGTTTAACTTTAAACAATACATAATCATCAATATTAAACATATAGTGGTAAATAAAGGATTAATATTCAAAAATTACCCTCAAACCCGGGGCCAGGGTGACAAGTTTCATTTATAATGACTAGTTTTTCAGGGAACGGTAAAAAACCCCTTCACATTCTGGATTAAATATGGAAAATGTCCAAACGTACATTCGAAAGATGATTTCCTTCCTTAGCAAGCCGGGGAACCTGCCGGATGAAGCTGAGGAGGTGGAGATTAGGCAGACCCATGGTTCTGTGCTGGCCCTGACCGAAGATCGAGTCTATAAAGTAAAGAAGCCCCTGGATTTCGGGTTTATGGACTTCACTACCCTGGAGAAAAGGCACGCCAATTGCCAGAGAGAGCTTAAGCTGAACAGGCGGCTATGCCAGGATACTTACCTGGATGTAATCACCATCACTGAAGAGAAGGATGGGACCTGGCGCTTCGGGAACGGAAAAGGGAAGGTGATCGACTATGCCATCAGGATGAAACGGCTGGAGGACGGGTATTTCCTGAGAGATCTGCTGGGAAAAGGAGAACGGTCCCAGGATCTGGTACATGTTATTGCGGGGAAGCTCACATCTTTTTACAATGAGCAACAAACCAGTGAAGAGATCACTAAATATGGCCATGTCTCTCATATAAGGGATAATTGCGAAGGAAATTTTCACGTAATGGAAGATTTCCCTGAGGATTTAGTTGGTCCAATGGCATTAAAAACTATTAAGGTTTTCACCTATAGCTTTCTGAAAAAAAATGAGGCCCTTTTTGAAGAGCGAGTTCGAAAGAAAAAGATACTGGAATGTCACGGGGACCTGCATATGGACCACATCCACTACAAGGATGGCCGGCTTTGCATCTATGATTGCATTGAGTTCAATAAGGCCTTTCGATGTATTGACATCGCCAATGACCTGGCATTCCTGGCCATGGATTTTGAGCACAACGGCTATATTCGTGAAGCCGCACAGTTTACCGAACTGATGCTTGAAGGTTTGGATGATCCTGATCTCCGGCCGCTAATGCATTTTTATAAGGTTTACCGTGCATGTGTACGCGGCAAGGTGCATGGCATGACGGCCATGGATGGTTCGCTATCTCAGGATGACCGGCAAAAGGACCTTAAAGCGGCAACTTCCTATTTTAAACTAGCTTTGCAGTATGCCTGCTGCGGGCCTGACCCAACGGCTTTGATCATGTTTGGTCCTGCGGGCAGCGGCAAGAGTGCTTTGGCCGAAGCCACAGCAAGTTTATTTGGCTGTCCGCATCTTAACAGCGATATGGTTCGCAAACAAATGTTCAACCTACCCGCCGATGAGCCCAGTCCTGAATCTATTAAGCCTGAATTGTATAGCTCGGAAACCACGGACCAGGTTTACAATACGCTCATTGAAAAAGGAATAAAGTATACAAAAGAATATCCCAACATCATTCTGGATGCCACTTATTCTGATCCCGACCGCCGGGGAGAGGCTCGCCTTGCCTTCCTTTCGGCGGCAGTAAAACCGGTGTTCATTTTTGTTACGGCTGAAGATGATATAATCCGGCGCCGGCTCGCCCAGCGGGATAAAAATGGGAAGTCAGCCTCCGATGCCCGCGAAAAGGATTTCGACAAACTGGTAGCCGGATTCCCAAAGCCCAACCTCGATAATTATCAGGGCAACCTGATAGAGATTGATAATTCGGGAAATCTGGAGGATGTTAAGGAGGAGCTGCAGAGATTGCTGTCTGAGAGGGTTGTGGGGCAACTGGCATTGTAGGTAGGCTTTTTTCCGGTCTATGAAATCGTGGTGGCCTAAAACGGCACGGTAGCCCTCACCCGGTAGTAAAGATCATAATCCTCGTTGAATCCAAGGTTGTTTACCGGCTGGCTGATGCCGAGGGAGTGCATGATCCTAAGCCCTTCCACTTGCAAAACGTTCTTTAGCTCGATGCCGGTCCCGGCGCGGTTTTCGTAGCCGTTTCTATTTTCGTTAAGTTTCAGGCTTCCGGCATCCAGAAAAGGGGATATGCTTGTCTGGCCGAGCAAGGCTGTCCCCAATACCTGGGTACGCAGGTTGATGAACGGAACACGATACTCCAGGGTGCCAAACAAAAGCTGGTTCCCGGTCAGGAAGTCACGGTAACCTCTGACTCGCTCCGTTTCGGGGAGCGAAAACAGGCCGAGTGGATCTTCGAATGGAACGGTGATGTAATCTTGCCTGGTAAAGCCAATAAAAGTTTGGGGGAAAGGATCACCGTATAAGCCTAAGGCCCGAAAGTAAGCATAAAATCGTGAACTGCCCGGGGCCGGCAAAATGGCATAGGCCGATAAGTCAGGCCGGAAAAAGCTGCTGTCGGTGAACGGGCCCGGCAGTGCTCCGGTAAGCCTGAAGCGAAGTCCCCAGCCTTCACTTTGCTGAATTACGTTTGCCCGCATTGGCAGTTCTTTATTGATCGTATAAGTGAGCCTGATGTCTGCCTGTTTTCCGGCTTCAGGGGGTGCAAGGCTGGGTGGCATCGCATCAAATTCATCGGGGTTGTAAATACGGCGCCGGGTGTAGCGAAATCTAACCTGTACATCGCTGGTTGTATAGGGCGCGTCAAAAAAGTCGAGAGGTTGGGTGATATCGACAAACCCACCGTCAATCTCCTGAAGCAGTCTTCTGCGGCCTATTCGCCCTATAGAAGGCTTTCGTTTATGGAGGTCAAACCGCAGGCTCGGCCTGAATTGGTTATTGGTGTACGAGATATAAAAGAAACTCTTGTCCAGGACATCGGTGAATGAAATGCCACCTCCGGCTAACAGCAGGTGCTTGCCGATAGGCTCAATCCAGCCGGTGCCTGCGGCAATTCCGTATTCATATTCACCCAATAGGGTGCCGGCGTAATAGGGCGTTGCCAGGCTGGTGACGTGGGTAAGGTTTCGGAATGAATGATAAGGGTAATGGTCCTGTACAAGGGAGACATCAGGCCTTACAAATTTTGGAATTTCGCTGGGCGGACGATGGGTTGTCCAGGTGGTGTAATCGGAGGGTACTTTTTCTGGTATTGCCGTGCTTCTTTCAGTGGCATCGATCAGGTAAGCGGCATCAGCACGTTTCGTTTCTGTGCTTTGAATAACCAGCCTTCCTTTTGGATATCGGGAATCAGGCAATAGCCAGTCGTGTACACTGGCCCCTGTAAAAAGGTTGGTAACGCGTACGGGATTGTTGGGGTTATCAAGCGTTAGTATAAAAACATTTTCTATTTGATCGCGCAGGGAGGTATAGGCGATTGCTGATCCATCGCTATTCCAAACAGGGAAGCGGTCATCAAATTTACCGTCGGTGAGTGGTGTGATGACATTGTTTTCAGTGTCCAGTAAAATAATATCCCGTTTCTGTTGCTCAGAAAATCGTGAAATAAGGATTTGATCATCAGTGGGATGCCATTGGATTGAAAGTAGCTGAACATTTCCTTCGAAAAAAGTAGCCTGTTTTTCTTTACCGGACCTTAAATCCATCACCACAATATTATCGGTATTTTCCCGGCTTTCGATGAAGGCCAGGCGGTCGCCTCCGGGGGAATACACGGGAGAGCGTGCCCGCCTGCCACGGGTGAGCCTGGTGGTATTATCTGACGGAAAACCTGTTACATAAAGATCGTTAACGATAGCCCCGCCCGGTCCCCGGGTGGTCCGGGAATAAGCAATGCGGTCTCCTGAGGGATGCCAGCTGATGAGAGGATTGATCGGACCCTTTGCGATAACTCGTTTTCCACCGTCAAGATCATTACTGACCGTGAAGATTGCGGTAAAAGGTCGCTCCAGTGAAGCCAGCCCAAGTACGGCAATTTGAGTTGCATCCGGGCTGTATTTAATGTCCTGGTACCCGGTCGCCGGTAAGGGAATGAGTTTTTTATCAAGGGATTTTAAACGGTCCATCTGTCCAGCCCTGGTATTGTAGTAAATGCTGATGTGCTTTTGCCAGTCATCGTAGAACTGGCTGTAGGATTTACCGATTGTGGCCTGTAATGCTGCATCAAAATCATGGACTTTCGTTAAACCAAACAGTGTTGATTTCCGGTGTTGTAATAGGTCGGCCAGGATGGAGTCACCATACTTTTCGGCAAAAAATCGCACTTGTGAGTTTCC
Organism: Balneolales bacterium; assembly: GCA_040878115.1. Taxonomy (GTDB): domain Bacteria; phylum Bacteroidota; class Rhodothermia; order Balneolales; family Natronogracilivirgulaceae; genus JBBDMU01. The sequence goes on along the minus strand of JBBDMV010000088.1, from coordinate 12,039 downwards.
GACAGCATACATAAGGTTCCCGTTCCAGATGGATTGCCCATCTCTGTAGGACAGGCGGTCTTCGAAAGCCGCGATACGCAACCAGCGGTCTCCCCGGCGGGCATCCCAAAGCTCAGTCTCGTATTGAGCGATGCCTTCCGTCCAGAAGCGCGGCAGCGGATTGTTGGCAAGGACAATTTCAAAAGGACTAATGCCTGACCTAACGGCTTCGAAATGGAAGATGTGAGCGAGTTCGTGGGAAATAACCTTCCTCAGCCACTTTGCATCTCCCGTATACAAAACCGCGTATTCATTTGCATGTACCCAGATATTGGTATAAGGGTTGGCCAGGGGAACAGCAAAACCGTTGGCGATCTCATCGTGGTCGGACAGGTATATCCGGACCTTTTTATCTAACGCAACATCCAGGTTTTTAGAAAGCACTTCATAGGTTTCCTCGGCAATGGCAGCCGCCTGGTTTTGGATGCCGTCGAGATGAGAAGGGTATATTATTTGAAAATGTTCTGTCTCTGAAACCACCCAATCCAATTCGGGGTGGTTCCTTCCGCCGGCATCGAAAAAGGTCTGGGCAAAAGTGGGACATGAAAGTAAAAGTATCAGAAAAAGAAGAAGAAAAAGATAAGTTGGTACAGCAGGTAAACGGAAGACGGTAAAAAAAGAGAGATTCAATTTTGATAAGCCTGATTTATTGCCTGGTTGGAAAGTTAGTTTTAAGCGGACATAGTATTACCCTCTTTAAAAAGCGGTCTTTTGATTAAAAAGGTTTTGCTGGTTTGTTAAATTAATATAAAAATTAATATTATTCTTTATAATAATAAGCTATTATAATTTAGCAGATAATTATACATTTTTATTTCTTCATTAATTTTGCTAAAAAAGGTTGACAAAGAGATATTGATTTTCTAATGTAGTTAGCGGTTAAGTAACGTAAAAAATCAATGCTCAGTAATCGATCATATTTATTTTGAAATGTAACCATGACTTGTATTCAAATAAGCCTCTAGAATGAAGAGGTGACAGGGATTGGCGGATACAATTTTACAACCGAAGCCAAAGATTTATATGATGTATAAAAGAATATGGGATCCATCAGGCGGAAGGGCCAAATATGCACAATAAAAGGCAGCAACATTTAAGGATAAAGTTTTCTGTTATCCTTAAAACAGTTTTTAGTTTATTTTTGGTCCAAATACTGGCATCTGGTTATTTGTTTGCGCAAGACGATCTTCGTGTGATAAGTGGTGAGTCTTCGAATAATAACTGGCTTCTTTTCGGAGATGCTTCCAACTCTTTATACCATCATCTTGCCGGGGAGGCGTACGGCCTTCTTGATAAGCGGAGCGAAAGTATAACCCATTTAAATACACTGCCTGACTGGAAGCAAAAGCAAGATGAGGTAAGAGAAGTATTGACCGATATCATAGGCCCGTTCCCGGAAAAGAACCCTTTAAATGCTCAAATTAAAAGAACGATTGAGAAAGATTTTTACACAGTTGAGCATATTGTGTATGAGTCCCAGCCGGAGTTTTATGTTACAAGTTCTCTGTTTGTTCCAGATGAAGTGGAGGGCCAGGCACCTGCAATCCTTTATTTGAGCGGTCATACGGAGAATGGGTACAGGTCCGGAACCTACCAGCACAAGATACTGAACCTGGTAAAAAAAGGTTTTATCGTATTTGCCATTGACCCGGTAGGGCAGGGTGAACGGCGGGAGTATTATGATCCGGAAAGTGGAAGCTCTGTTGTAGGCGCTTCAACCAGAGAGCATTCCTATACCGGGGCACAGGCTTTTATTACAGGAGGCTCCCAGGCTTTGTACATGATTTGGGACGGCATCAGAGCGGTGGATTATCTTCTTACCAGGGATGAGGTTGATCCCGCCAGATTAGGGGTAACAGGGCGTTCAGGAGGTGGAACGCAAACGGCGTATATTGCTGCCATGGATGAACGGATATATGCCGCTGCCCCTGAAGCATATATTACGAATTTCAACTATTTGCTTAAATCTATTGGTCCACAGGACCTGGAGCAGAACCTTTATCATGGAATCATGCAAGGGATTGACCATGCCGATTTTTTAACAGTACGCGCCCCAAAACCGGCATTGATAATCAGCACAACGGAAGATTTTTTCAGCATTCAGGGGGGCAGGGAGACGGCGAAAGAAGTATCGGGCATATATGAAGCCTATGATAAAGCAGATAATTTTGGCATGGTTGAGGATGGCGGGGGCCATGGGTCAACCAAAAAGAACAGGGAAGCTATGTACGCCTTCTTTCAGGAGCATCTGGATAATCCTGGATATCCGGAAGATGAAGAAGTCGAGATCTTAAGCGATGAAGAGATCCAGGTAACCAATACAGGCCAGGTTTCAACTTCGTTGGGAGGAGAAACCATATTTAGTTTGAACCGACAAGAGGCAGAACAGCGAAATACAGAGTTATTGGCTTCCCGGGACGATGTTGACAGGCACTTCCCCAAAGTATTAAAGGCTGCCAGAGAGCTTTCGGGATATCGGGAACCGGCAGAGGTAAAACGGCCCGTTTTTACCGGCCGCATTCAAAGGGATGGTTATGTAATTGAAAAATATTTTGTAAAAGGGGAAGGTGATTATGTGGTCCCTTATCTGTTAATGGTCCCGGATGAAGCGAATAATAAAGCTTTGGTTTATTTACATCCCTCAGGCAAGGCCGCAGAAGCTTCAGAGGGCGGGGAAATTGAATTATTCGTCAGGAATGGGTTTACCGTACTGGCCCCGGACATGGTGGGGATCGGTGAAATGGGGGCGGGTGATGTAGGTAATTACTCGACTCAGATAAAGGATTTTGACCCCACATCTTTTGATGTGTGGACGGCTTCTGTACTTATCGGTAGAAGCATAACAGGCTTACATGCCGGTGACATTGTCAGGCTCAATCAGTTACTGAAGAGAGATCATGGGGCGGATGAGGTATTCGGCGTGGCCAGGGAGCGGATGGCGCCGGCTTTGTTGCATGCGGCAGCATTTGATTCATCAATTACCCAAATTGCCCTTCTGGAACCGTATTCGTCATACTTTTCTATCGTAACAAACCGGTATTATGACCCTGGCTTTCACCTCAGCACGGTGGCCGGGTCTGTTGGAGCTTATGATTTGCCCGATCTTGCCGCCAGTCTGGCGCCAAGAAGGCTGATGATGGCCGGGGTTACAGATGGTGCCGGTAAGATGATGGGCCAGGAAAGTATCACTGATGAATTGTCATTGATCAGTGATACTTATCATGATAAGAATGCCAATAACCAGTTGAGTATTACTACCCGGGAAGCATTAGATAATTTGAATGATCTGCTTTTGGATTGGATTGATTAAATAATAAAAATTTATCTCTAATGGATGAAAACATGAAAAAAAATGATATAACGCGAAAAGATTTTATAAAGAAATCGGCAATCATCTCTGCCGGGGCCTCATTGGGGCTGAGTGCAAAAAGCCATAGCAGGATTTTAGGAGCAAATGACCGAATACGAGTCGGTATCGTTGGTTTTTCAAATCGATTTAGAGGGTCGTTAAGTAACGCCTTTTCTAAGCATTCTGATGAACTTAATTTTGAATTTGTCGCTGTTTCGGATATTTGGAACCGCCGCCGGGATGAGGCGGTTGCTTATATGAAAGATGAGTATGATGTTTCCATTGAAAAGGCACGTAATAATGAGGAGCTGTACGAGCGGGGAGATATTGACGCGGTAATTATCAGTACGGCAGATTTTCAACACGCCTTGCATACGGTGGAAGCTGTAGAGGCAGGATGCGATGCGTATGTGGAAAAACCGTTTGCCGAAACAATGGAGGATAATCGGCTGGCACGCGGGGCGGTGGAGCGCACCGGCAAAATTGTGCAGATAGGGTCCCAAAGAAGAAGCGGCCGTAATTATCATGCTGCTGCCGATTATATTCAGTCGGGCCAGTTTGGTGATATCATGATGGCGGAGATGTCTTGGAATGTAAATCAGCCGGGCCGCTGGAGGCGTCCCGGCCTTACCAGTCAAATTCGTAAGGAGGATACCGACTGGGACCGCTACCTGATGAATCGTCCATATGAAGCCTGGGACCCCCGGAAATACCTGGAATACCGGTTGTTCTGGCCATACTCATCCGGCATTCCAGGGCAGTGGATGTCTCACCAGATTGATACCGTGCACTGGTTCAGCGGACTGCCTCATCCACGCAGTGTGGCTGCTAACGGAGGCATTTATTTGTGGAAAGATGGCAGAGAGAACTTTGATACCATGACGGCCGTGTTTGATTATGGTCCTTTAGAGGATAGGTCCGAAGGGTTTCAGGTCGTTTATTCATCACGGTTTACAAACTCTGCCGGTGGCGTAAAAGAGATCTACTACTCCAATGGTGGCGAACTGAACCTCGACACAAATATGGTTTCTTCAAATGGTGGTTTGGGCGAGAATCACAGCGCCGCCATGGATATGCAACCCAATATGTTGGAAGAGTTTTCTTTGGCCGATACAGAAGGGGAAGATATGGTTTCCCTTCATATGAGAAACTGGATGGAGTGCGTAAGGAGCCGCAACAAACCAAACGCCGATGTTGCCGCCGGCTATAATCATTCTATTGCCAACATTATGACTACGGCCGCACTACGTACGGGCGAATTCGTAACGTTTGATACGGAGAAACAAGAGGTGCTTGCCGGTGGCAAGGTGTTTAAGTATTGATGGCCACGGAGTATAGTTTAAGATTTACGCGCTAATAATAGATCATTGGAACCATTAATCGTAAGGCTATGTATTTAACAACAATAAAAGCTGGGCCTTTGTGTGCCCTGATGCTTGTCGTTCTGTTTGCTGCATCCGCCAACAGCAGGCATTACACAAATGATAAAGAAGCAACGGTAAAGGATGGGCCAGCTGTTGAGGATGATTATATCAACCTGGTTGTTAAAGAGGACCAGAGCAAGGTTGATGTTTATTTTGGCGGGGAGCTTTTTACCTCTTACTTGTATTCGGGTTCTTATAAAAAGCCTGTATTATATCCTCTAAATACCGTAAACGGAACCGCGGTTACCCGTGGATACCCACTGGCCCCACGTGCGGGGGAGCAGGAAGACCATCCGCATCAATTTGGGTTATGGTTAAATTACGGTGATGTAAACGGACTGGATTTCTGGAATAATTCGGACGCCAGACCTGCTGAAAACAGAAGCCAATACGGCACGATCTATCATAAAGCAATTGATCATATCCATAGCGGTGATGACCAGGGTGAGCTGTCCGTTACGATGGAATGGCAGGGACCTGAAGGCGAAGTTTTACTCGAAGAGAATACGACTTTTATTTTCAGGGAAACAGAGTATACAAGGTCCGTAGACCGAAAAACCACCCTTCATGCAGTAAACCAGGAAGTCTCCCTGAAAGACAATAAAGAAGGGATGATAGGCATCCGTATGGCACGTGAGCTTGAACACCCTGATCAAAATGGTGACGCTACCGGCATGTATAAAAGCAGTGAAGGTCTGAGTGGAAATGATGTCTGGGGAACGAGAGCTAAATGGATGAACTTATCCGGCCGGATAAATGATGAGAACGTATCTGTGGCTATTTTGGACCACCCTGACAATGTTGGGTACCCCACCTATTGGCATGCCCGGGGATATGGCCTGTTTGCAGCAAATCCTTTGGGTATGAAGGAAATGAGCGGGGGAAAAGAAGAGCTTAATTACGGCCTTCAAACGGGCGAGTCAATAACATTCAATTATCGCATCATTATTTATTCCGGCGAAAAAGTATTGGATGAACAGTTGGAGGAAGATTGGATAGAGTTTGCCAGGTAAGGATGTAGGAGTGAAACTCATATGAAGCGTCTGATAATTGATAATATATTCTCTCTTGTTTTCCGCAAAGGTTAAAAATATTGACGTAAGCTATTGATTAACAGCACCTGTATTTTAAAATGGGGTGTTGCAGATCTGTCTTGACAGCCCGAAACGGGCGAAAGAACCTAGCCCAGGGTAAAACCCTGGGACTATGGATATATGGTTATATTTAAGCTCTGTAAGAGCGACATAAAAAGCGCCTAATCCCAAACAAAGCGTTTATCATAATTGATATGATGTTTTTTAAGAAGCTGCCGGTACTCTTGCTTGAAAGACCGTTTTTGATGATGTTTTTCCTGATCGACTATATATTGCCGGGCTGCTATCAATCGGGATTCGCTGACCGAAAAAACGCCATAACCACGCTGTCAGGCAAAGCCCGAATAGTTGCGGCCATGACCTTTCATCCATTTGCTGGAATGGGTTTTTAACGTTCGGATAGGGTCGGCCATGCAAATGGTCCTGGGCTGAAGGCAAAGGATATGCACATGATCATCGATGCCGTTAACAAGAAAGGTGGCCGAGCCGAGGTTGTTGTTAATTCCGGCCAGATAGCTGTGCAATTGTATTCTCAGGGATTTATCGTTTAAATACGGTGTACGGGTTTTACCTCTCTTATGTAAAACGGGATGGGGAGGTAGGGGAAAGCTCAAAAATAAGCTTAGATTTTTATTTCTCTAATTCTTTTTTACAGATTTATATGATCTTATAAGTTACTTCTTGACAATGAATTACATCATATCCAGAAATTATATATTTAAGCTTTGTTAAAAAAGATTAAATAAAAGTTGACAAGTATTAAATTTTTTAATTAGTTGTAGTTAACGGTTAAGTAAAAACGCTTTCAAAGTTTTTACTTAATCCACATAGCTTTCAATAAACTCTAACGAAAATAAAATTCCTCTCATGGGAAATTTCCTACTAACCCTAAATAACCTTTATAATTAGGTCGGTGTTCTATTATTTTATAATTGTATACTTAACCGGTTACTGCCATAAAGTATACATTTGTTAAGCACGGCTGTCACCACTGACATTGGAAATAATTAAAAGTATCAATAAGAACCAAAAACAAAAAATCATGAAGGATAAATACAGAAGAAAATTGTTAAAATGCATGTTATTGAATGTGCTTTTAACTTTGGTGATCAGTACTACGGTTTACGCTCAGCAGGTAGAAGGGCAGGTAACTGTTGAAGGAACCGGTGAAGAGCTGATCGGTTTAAATATTATAGTCAAAGGCACTAATGTTGGTACATCAACAAACCTTGATGGCAGCTTTCAACTTACTGTTCCTTCTTTAAGTGACACTCTGGTTTTTTCATATCTCGGCTATGAAACTCAGGAAGTCCCGATTGCTAATAGAAGCGAAATTAATGTGACAATGATTCCTTCTGCATTAAGTACGGAAGACTTAGTTGTAATTGGATATGGTACGCAGCAACGAAGCGATATTACCGGTTCAGTGGCCTCAGTTCCGCGCGAACGGCTTGAGAAGGCACCAAATTTGAATCTTGCGCAGGCTATACAGGGGGCTATTCCAGGAGTAATGGTATCACAAACTAGTGCCGGTGCGTCACCCAATGAATCGCTTATGGTAAGGGGACGTAACTCCATTACGGCCAATAATAGCCCATTGGTAGTCATTGATGGCATACCAGGCGCGATAGGTGATGTCAATCCTAATGATGTTCAATCAATCGAAGTTTTAAAAGATGCCTCAGCGGCCGCTATTTATGGATCCAGGGGAGCGAATGGAGTTATTCTTATCACGACCAAAGACGGTTTAGATGGTGAAACTAGAATATCATACAATGGATATTATTCCACTCAGAGATTTGCCAATATACCTGACCTAATGAATGGTGAGGAATTCTATAACTATAAACAGGTTCGTGATCCCGGAGCAATTAGATCAGGAGAACAGCAAATGTATGAGGCGGGTGAATGGACGGACTGGATGGATTTGGCATTGCGAAACGGTGCCAGTCAGCAGCATAACCTTTCGGTTTCCGGTGGTTTTAATAATACCACATATTACCTCTCTGGAGGTTTAATGGATGTTCAGGGAATTGCTGTGAACGATGACTACATGCGGGCTACAAGCAGAATAAATGTTGATACAAAAGTTGCCGATTGGTTTACAATAGGTACCCGCACTCAATTAACCTATGCTGATCGCAGTGGAGTGTCTCCAGGTTTGGGCGGGGTATTTCATCATAGTCCTCTTAGCAGATCTCATGATGATGATGGCAATTTAACAATATATCCACAAAGTTGGGATCAACTAGCAAATCCACTTCAAGGTACATTATATAATAATATCGATAAATCGCAACAAATAGTAACCAACAACTATGCAATTGCTGATTTTCCCTTTATAGAAGGATTAAGCTACAGATTAAATACCGGTATAAGGTTATCATTTGCTGATAGAGGAACATATCGCGGGATGAATACGGCTAGTGGCTATCAGGCACATGGCAGCGCAAATACAAACCGTTCACGAGGTAATAATACCGTTATAGAGAATATACTTTCGTACGATCAGAAAGTTGGGGCTCATGGTTTTTCCACAACAGCTATCTACAGCTTTGAGGAGAACTCAAGCAGCTCTAATACAACGAATGCAAATGGATTTCCTAACGATTATCTAACTTGGTATGCAACAGAACAGGCTGATTTTGCTCAATCGAATTATAATTTTGAAGATACCCATCTTATTTCCCAAATGTTGCGCTTGAATTATGTATACGATCAGCGTTATATGTTGACATTTACTGGCCGAAGAGATGGTTTTTCCGGATTTGGAGATGAGAACAAATGGGGCGTTTTCCCTTCTATCGCTATAGGCTGGAATTTGGCCAATGAACAGTTTTTTCCCTGGGGCAATGCGTTCAATGAATTAAAACCAAGAATTTCCTGGGGCTTAAATGGAAATCAGGCAGTCGGTGCATATCAGACAATCTCCAGGGCAGTTAATGCCGACATAGTCTCTTTGAAACAACCTCTGCCAGGTTATAGACCTGGCACATTAGCAGTAGATAATCTTGGTTGGGAATCTTCAGAGACATTAAATGCAGGTTTGGATTTTGGTATATATGACGACAGAATTTCAGGAGACATAAACGTATATAGAACCAATACCACGGATCTGCTTTTAAACAGGAATATATCAGATGTGCATGGCATCTCCTCAATTGTTCAAAATATTGGCGAAACTAAAAACAGAGGGATAGAATTTTCTCTTCATTCGAGAAATATCGTCACATCCAATTTCATGTGGGTTACTTCAGGAAATATAGCGAATGTGAGAAATGAGATTGTCGATTTATATGGTGATGGCCTGGATGATCCATCTAACAATTGGTTTATTGGTCAGCCTATCAGGGTAAACTATGATTTTGTATGGGAGGGGACCTGGCAGTTGGATGAAGCTGAAGAGGCTGCTGTATATGAATCTCAACCAGGATTTGTAAAAGTCAAGGATGTTAATGGAGATGGCAATCTGACAGGCGAAGATAGGCAAATCATTGGCCAGCAGGATCCCAAAGTTCTTTGGGGTTTAACAAATTCGTTCTCCTATAAAAACTTTAACCTTGATGTATTTATTCATGGTGTTCATGGTGTAACAAAATATAACGATATGAAAAGGGATAATCATCTCGAAGAAGTACGGGATGCCACTACCAATAAAAATTGGTGGACCCCAGATAATCCTACAAATGATTGGATTATGAACGATTACAATGCACGTATAGCTGCGGGTAATGTAATGTTGCGGTATGAAAATGCAAGTTTTATACGTGTCAAGGATGTATCTCTTTCTTATGATTTGCCTCAGGGCTTCCTTGACAGAGCCGGTTTGAACCAGTTAAGGCTTTATGTTACAGGAAGAAACCTGTTGACTTTTACAGGATGGGAAGGGCTGGACCCTGAATTGGACAGTCAGAATACCACTCCCACAAGAGGACAAGGTTTTGGAGGAATACCTCTACAAAAGGAATTTGTTATTGGATTAGACTTTGGTTTCTAAATAAAATAATATTTAAATAATACATTAATATCATGAATACAAGATTAATAAATATCATTGCATTGTTTGCGGTTGTAATAAACGTTTTAGGTTGTGCGTCAGATTGGCTTGATGAAGATCCTCCTCATATTCTAACTGTTGAAACCGTATACTCAGACCTAGAAGGTTTTGAAGCTGGTTTGAATGGATTATATGCAGAGGTTAGGAGGGAGCATGAGGGGGTTGACCATAGTGTGAATCTTATAAAAGACATGTTTATAAACGGTACAGATAATGTAGTTGTCAATCAACGTGGTCAGGTTCCCGCAGCTGGATCTTCCTTGCTTTTCGAATCATGGGGAGACCTTAACGATCCTGGCTATCTTCAATTTGAAGTAGTATTCTCATGGCTTTACAGAATAATAAATCAAGCAAATACTATTATTGGGCAAGCTGAAACATCATCAGATGTGGAATGGGCCGGAGGAGGGGCCAGCGCTGATGAGAATAAGATCAGGGTAATAGCTGAAGCCAGAGCTGTGCGAGCATGGGCATACAGGCATCTAACTTATGGCTGGGGCGATGTTCCCTTGAACCTTGAGGAATCACGTGGAACAACAATCAGAACAGACTGGGAAAGAAACCCGGTTGAACAGGTAAGGGAACAGGTTATATCAGATTTTTTATTTGCAGAGGAAGTTGTTCCGATTGAACCGGTACCAGGCAGGATCAGCAAAGGTGCAATTCAGCATTATCTTGCTGAAATGTACCTTGTCTTGGATAAACCTGACAGTACTTTGTATTGGGCAGACCAAGCGATTAACACTCCGGAATACCAACTTGTAACCGAAAGGTATGGCGTAAATAGCAGTGAACCCGGTGTACCTTATTCAGACATGTTTTATGATGGCAATGCAAACCGTGAGGAAGGAAATACCGAAGCTTTATGGGTTTTCCAGTTTGCACGTAATGTCACTGGAGGTGGAACACATGCTATTATGCGCCGCACCCATATGACTGCTTATGATGTTCACCAGGTTGACGGCGTGACCCCTCTTAAGCTAACTTATGACAGAGGAGGCAGAGGTCAGCCTCGAATGTCATTAACAAAATTTGCGATTGATGCTTATGAACCACAAGATGACAGAGCTTCAGAATTTGCAATGAGAAAATTCTTTATCCTAAACGATGCAGATGGAAATTCTCCTCAAGAAGCTGACGAATTGCCACCAGGATACGAATATGGTGATACGCTCTGGCTAGACTGGAGTGAAGATCTTACCTATGATACGAGAAGAAGAACAGATTGGCCCTATTTAAGGAAATTTGAAGGTACGGATCCCAATGATGTGTCGAGTAATTGGCAATGGAATGATCAGGTATATCTAAGATTAGCAGACACATATCTTTTAAAGGCTGAAGCTCAATTTCGTCTTGGGTTACCGGGGGATGCAGCTAAGACTATTAATATTATAAGAAGAAGGTCAAATACCAGTGACATCTCCGCCGATGATGTTGATATAGACTTTATTTTAGATGAAAGGTCACGTGAACTGGCCTTGGAAGAGCATCGAAGGTGGACTTTACTTAGGACCAATAAATGGTTGGAGAGGACACAAAAGTACAATCATAATGGAGGAAATCTAATCTCAGAAAGAGACGTGATATTCCCCATTCCACGATCCGTGATTGACGCAAACTTAACTGGTGATATGCACCAAAATTCCGGATTTTAATAAAAGAAATCAAAATAAAGCTATTTAAAAACAGGAGTAAATATGTATAATGGCACAGATAGTAATGCTAAAAATCGACAGGGGTTTTTACCCAATAGGATGAAGAAACCAAAGAACCCTTACCTGTTGTGTATATCATGCTTATTATTTGCATTGACAATGTCTGCCTGTAATATTGAACCGGCAGAGGAAGTGGTATCACTTGATGGTTGCACTACGGGATCAATGAACATTGTGCTATATGTTAGCGACGACCACGGCCAGGATACCGGGGCCTATGGCAATGACGTAATTCAAACCCCTAATCTGGATGCTATGGCAGCCGAAGGGGTGTTATTTAAGAATGCTTATGCTACCACGGCAAGTTGCAGTGCAAGCCGTTCGGTTATTTTATCCGGTTTGCACAATCACCGGAACGGCC
>JBBDMV010000087.1:0-21610 GCA_040878115.1 Balneolales bacterium | reverse complement strand
GGGGAGCCCAATCATTGCGGATCATATCGTACAGCCCGTTGCGCTGTGGGTAGCGACCGGTCAAGAAACCCGATCGTGACGGTGTGCAACCCGGGCCCGTAACGTAAAAATTGGTGCCTTTAACCCCCTCATCAGCAAGACGATCAAGGTTGGGCGTGTGGATTTCCTCATTGCCATAGGCCCCAATATCATTGTAGCCTTGATCGTCACTTACAATGAGGATAATATTTGTATGGGATTGGGCAAATATTGACGTACTTATGCAGACAAATAACAACAGCAGAAGAACTCGACGGGCTATTCCATGACTTGGAATAGATTCTTTTTGGTTATTTTTCATTGTTTTATTTTTGTAGACCATCCAATTAAAAAGAAACTTGAGAATTTTAAAATCTATAAAATTCTCAATAGCTTAAATTTCTAATTACCTTATATTTCTCATAGTTAATGAGTCACATCAATTGAACAAAATATAGTTCAATCAATGTGACATTTAATATGAAAATTTCCTTATCACTAGTTATTATACTCATCATTTTGCTCAAGAACTCCTGGAGAGGAAAGTGTTATTTCCTCGTATGGGATGGGAAAGTATCTCATGTAATCTTGAGCATTCAATTCCTGCGTTACTGTTAAGCCATTCACTGAATCGTATCGAGCCTGCAACTCTCCACCTAAAATCTCTTCCAGTTTGTCCATTCTAACTATATCGAACCACCGTTCATTCTCCATAACGAATTCCAAACGACGTTCATTAAGCAAGACATCAACAAACTCATCAGGGGTCGCTATATCTGCAAGCTCATAGTTATGAGTGTTGTCACCAAATGCTCTCTCACGAACTTTGTTAAGTTGGGTCAAAGCTTGATTTGGTCCCTCAAGCTCATATAGTACTTCACTATATAATAGGATTACATCTGCTAAACGCAAGACTGGAAGATCTAGTGATGGGGCATCTGATCCAAGATTAGGCACATTATATTTTGTAATAATGGGATATGGAATTGGATCGTCATCCGGTTCACCCTGCGCAGGAATATAATCCTCACTCATTGTGACATTATACCGGGAATCATCTTCATCGAACAGTAGATGCAAGTCATATGTTGGTCGCACAGTTCTGTTGCCTCTGTTTGAATATCCCAACACACCTTGATTTGGATTAAATTCATAAGACAGGTTATGGGTATTTGATCCTAATACATAAGCTAGTGAAAATATAGCCTCACTATTCACTTCATTTTCCATACTAAACAAATCACCAAAATCTGTTAACAGATTATAGTTATAATCATTCAACACATTTTCAAGATAACCCCGAGCCTGTGTATAGTTGTTTTGATAAACATAAACTTTTCCTAATAGTGCTTCTGCTGCTGCTTTAGAAGCTCTTCCATGTACCATTTCTGATGGTAACATATCCACGGCGTCCGTTAAATCCTCGATGATTAGGTCATATATTTCCTGTTCTGATGAACGAGGAACCTCTCTGGCTTCATCAATTGATTGTTGAGTTGTTATTTTTGGAACTCCACCAAATATGCGTACCAAATCAAAATAATAATAAGCTCTTAAAAATTTGGCCTCACCGGTAAGCTGATTTTTTTGATTACCTAAATAATCCTCCGGTGCATCTATATTATCTAATACGGAATTGGCTCTAAAAATACCGTTGTACGTACTCTGCCAGAATCTATGCACTTCGTCATTGTCAGTTGCTATATCCAATACTTCAATCTGTTCAAGTCCACTCGAAGTAGCATAATATTCAACAAAAATATTGTCAGTTGGCACCTCCATGACCATATAGTCACGGGGGATCCTAAATTGCAATTGATGATAGATTCCTAAAACGCCGGAATCAATATCATCTGCCGTATTAAAAAAATTTGCTGTTGTCAATACTGACTCTGGGTCAGGATTTAACAATTGGTCGTGACAAGACACCGTTACAAAAGTCCCTAGTAATACTAAGACCAGAGTTTTATAAAAATTAGATGTAAGCATTTTCTTTATTTTTAAATTTTTCATTGAATTTGCAATTAAAAGTCCAGATTCAGGCCTAATGTAAATACTCTATTAACTGGTTCTGCACCGCCATTATACCCGGGAAGGCTATCTATGCCACTAACTCCTCCAGTTGTAGATCCCTCTGGATTATAAGAGGAGTTCTCACTGCTTGTAATCATCAGCAAATTATTCACAGAAGTATAGAATCGTATTCCTCTTAATCCTAATCTTTCAACAGCAGCACTTGGAAGAGTGTAACCGAAGTTCAAGTTGCGAATAGTGAAGTAAGATGAATTTTCCAGGTAATAGTCGTTATTTGCATTAAAAGCAACTAATTGGCTTAGAGCTGCTGCGGGTGTTTTCCCATCACCAGGCTCATCTTCTGACCACCATTGGTTTTCAACAACTTGCGTGCGCATAGCCCCCATTGTATTCCCCTGATAGGACTGGGTTTCTGCATTGTACATCAATGCCCCCACCGAGGCAGATGCCGCAACACTAAGATCAAAATTTTTCCAGGAAAATTCATTGACCATTCCAAACAATGCTTTGGGCTGGAAGTTCCCCAAAATTTGTTTATCCTCAGGAGTAATATCTCCATCGTTATTTAAATCTTCAAGTCTTGGATTACCAGGCTTTGTTTGAGGCAAATGAGCAGCATTTGCTATTTCCTCTTCATTTTGAAATATACTTTCTATTTTATAACCATAATAGGAGAACATCGGCTCGCCAACCTTTAAGATCCAACCCATACCCCATGAGTGAGTGTTGAGCCTTTCATCAACACCTCCAAGATCCAAAACTTCATTATAGTTTCTTGAAACGTTAAATGAAGTGTTCCAATTAAAATCTCCAACCAAATTTCTGGTCATCAGCTCTAACTCAAATCCGTAATTTCTTACTTCCCCAATATTTGAAATAGTAGATGTGAATCCAGTATGTGCCGGTATATTGAGATTATACAACAAATCGGACGTTTTACTGTCATAGTAGTCCAAAGTGATGTTGACCCTGTTGCTTAACATGCTCAAATCTACACCTATATCCGTACCCGTAGTTCTTTCCCAGGTCAAATCCGGATTTTCAAAGGAGTTTTGTGCCTGTCCTTGCGTATGTTCGTTACCAGGTGAATATACAACTGTACCAACTGTTCCGAGGTAGGTGTAATTACCAATATTATTATTCCCGGTAACACCATAACTGCCTCTAAATTTTAATTCATCAATAAAAGATACATCTTGTAAAAACGCTTCTTCAGACATCCGCCATGCTGCTGATAGAGATGGGAAGTTTCCCCATTTATTATTAGCACCAAAACGTGAACTGCCATCTGTCCTAAAAACAGCAGATATAAGATATTTGTCATTGTACCCATAGTTTAACCTGGAAAAGTAGGAAATTAAACCCCAATCTGATTTTGAAGAGGTACTATTACTACCAACAACGGCATTATTAATCGTTTTTATAATCTCGTTGTTATAAGTATTTGACTCGGCGCGCAAAGCGCTCGAATGGGAAGAGCTTTGTTGATAAGAAGCTCCAACCATTGCATTTATATCATGTACCTCTGCAAATGTTTTGGTATAGTTCAATGTGTTTTCATTAACCAGGTTTACATTTCGTGACCTTAAGTCCGCCCCACCATTATTTAATACCGGGTCATTGAGCGTCCCCCTAAAGTCATCTGTTAGAGAAAAACTAAGATCTGCACCAACCGATGATCTAACTAACAGGTTCTGAGTAGGTTGATAGGTGGCAAATATTTGGCCCTGATTACGGTAAGTTTCATTATTATTTCTTCTACCATTCAAATAGGTTAATGGACTTGCTTGCCCAGAGTGGCCCGATGTAATAAAATCATTAGTGCGGGGATGATATGGTATATCCGGATGAGTAGGCGGTACAAAAGGTGGGTATTTAGAAAGACTTGTCATATTACGATCTGGAATTCTTCGCCTGGTAACAGAGGGGTTAAGATTAAATCCCACGTCCAGCTTATCATTAACATCAATATCCAAATTCGCTCTTACATTGTACTGTTTGTAATGACCAGTAATTAATGTACCCTCTTCGTCCATGTAATTACCAGATATTGAATACCGAACATTATCATCAATGCCACCACGTACTGATAAACCATGATTCTGCATCGGTGCAATTTGTGTAACTTCATTTTGCCAGTTGGTTTGTGGAAGTTCATAAGTTAATGGATTGACCTGAAATTCTGAAGAACGCTTAGGGTCTCCCCACATTGGGATAGAAGTATCGCCACCTTGCCAGGCAAACTCTCTGTTCTGATATTTAACGAGATACTCATACCACTCTTCACCCAACAGCCAATCATCGTGCAATATGGCGGAAGAGACTCCAAAGTAGCTGTTATAGCTTATTTGAGCAGCTCCGTCAACTCCCCTTTTTGTTGTGACAAGAATGACTCCTCCTGCACCTCTGGAACCATAAATAGCTGTTGAAGAGGCATCTTTTAAAACTTCAATAGACTCTACGTCATTCATGTTTAGCCGGCCAAGATCACCACCAGGATAACCATCAATCACAATCAATGGCTCATTACCAGCGTCAATCGATCCCACACCCCTTATACGAATCATAGGTGCGCTGCCCGGCGTACTCCGGGCATTAACGATACTAACCCCTGCCATTCGACCTGCCAGTGCGTTTTCTGGACGGCCTGCGGGTATCTGCGCCAAATTTTCATTTTCAACATCTATTTTTGATATAGAAGATGTTAATGAGCTTTTTTGTACCGATCCATAACCAACAACCACCATTTCATCCAATTGTGCAAAATCAGAAGCCATGGCAACATCAATAACATTACGATCACCCACCGTGATCTCTTCTGTTACATATCCTACATAAGAAAAAACCAACACGCTGCCAGGCCCTTCTACTTCAATGCTATATTCCCCATCTGTGTTAGTCGTTGTACCCACACTGGTACCTTCTACCTGAATGTTAACCCCCGGGAGAACATCACCGATTTCAGCATCGGATACCGTTCCCTCCACCGTTTGTGACTGCGCTATGACAGTTTCTTTCTTTCTTATCACAACTACATCTCTGGATGCAGAAAGAGTGGGTTCAAGACCTGTCCCCTCTAATAATGTATATAAAGCTTCGTGAGGAGGCACATTATTAAATTTATACGTGACCTTTTTATCCGGTATATCATCAGCTATAAACGATAGCCCTACATTGGCCTCACTTGCCAAACGTTGCAAAGCAAACGTTAATGGTGTTTCGGTAACCTCTAATGATATAGACCGTTCTTCTGTCTGGCCTATGACATGGGCGACTACCGACCGATTATCTTGCTGGAAGTTTGACTCAGCATAAGCGTAATTCTCTTTTCCAATATTTGTCATTAGCAAGCCGATCAGCAATAATGCAAATGTTGCACGAATATATTTCATAATATATATAGTAGCGGTATTCATGAGATGTTTGTGTTTGTTGTTATTGTTGTAATATGAAACTTCAGAGGGGTAGCTTTAATTTTTTAAGGTTATTTATCCATTCCTTTTGATTCGAATGAAAAGAAGCGCTACCCTATAATTTTAGTTAAGTATTTAATGTTTCATGATTTATTAGTTGAAGCATATGGGGGATTAACTTGTAACTTTAGTTAGTCATTCAGCCATAAAATGGACTCACCATTTCTTTCGTAACTGATTTCTAATGTTTGGGATATAACTGAAATCACCTTCTCAAGGGATTCACCTGAAATATTAGTGGTAAGGCTTAAATTTTTCAAAGATTCATCAGAAAAGCTACATTGGGCATCATAAATACGTTCGAGTTGCGTGCAGACCTGGTCCATCTTTAGGTCATCAAACACCAGCCTTCCTCTCATCCACGACAGGTAATTTTCGACACCATGGTCTTCAACATCAATTCCCTGCTCGTTTAGGTAGCCAAATTGGCCTTGGGTTAATACAACCGAACGCTCTTCCTCTGCTTCCGCATTGCTGCTTAAAGATACACTTCCTTCAACTACGGCTACCTGAACATCATTGTCAGAAGCCTTTACATTAAAGGATGTTCCCAATACCCGGATCGCCGACCCTTTGGTAGAGATAATGAAAGGTTTATCCGCATTATGCGCGATATCGAAATACGCTTCTCCTTTTAATTCGATTTCACGATTATCTTTTCCGAAATCTGCGGCTACCACAATTTCAGAGTGACTATTTAAGCGAATGCTTGATCCGTCACTAAGGGTGATCACCTTATTTTGTCCATCTTCAAAATTCGTGTAATGGGTAGGGGTTGGTTCAGTATCCTGTTTTGTGGGCGTTGTATCTATATATAAGTAAAATAAAGAAGCCGTTATAAAGACCAATGCTGTTGCCGCAACTTTCAGGACCGGGACCATAATATCAAATTTCTTTTTGAATGCTGATCTTCGGGGTCGTATACGCTGATGAATGCCCTTAAGCATTTTATCAGAATCAAGGTCATTATTTGAATAGCTGTTATGCTCCTCATCCACACGCTCTATATCCAATTCCAGCCTTGCATTAAATACTTTTTGGCCTTCAGGTGTATCAAGCCATTCCAACACCTGTTCTGCTTCTTCGGCAGTGCAGGTATTGTTAAAAAACTTTTCTAAAATAGTATGGTTAATGCTTTTCATTACTTCTATTTCTCTGGGATTTTATTATTAATACACTTCACGGAGATGAAAGTATGAGGCTATATTCAAAAAAATTGCTAAATAAAAGCACTTGAATGATATATGGAATTGTTTTTAAATGATTTATCCAGCGAACCCTGAAAGGGTTCAATTATGAATAGCCCCGTACGAAGTGCGGGGGGCAGGAAAAGTGTCTATAGAACCTTGAATAGGTTCAACAATGGTGATGAGATGAATAAGCTTAAGGGATTTGTATATTACCCTACTAAAGGAGCATAGCATCATGCCAGGATGAGATACCGATTCAGGGTGATATGTAAATTGCTTATCATAATCAGTGATAATCTTTTCCAATTTCAATAATTTCTATTCGATGAATCTCTGTCCATTTATAAATTCCATGCTCGTCCGTTGATATTGTGTCTTCATGTGGACAGTGCTCAGGAATGAATATCTGCGTTTTTCTTCAGGTAGGTCCTGATATGTTTTGATCCATGATAAAACTGGGACTTAACCGTATGGATGGAAACCAGAAGCTGATCGGCGACCTGCTCATTAGAAAGACCTTTGTAGACCTTCAATTCAAAAATAGCTTTTCTCCCCTCGGATAATTCCGCAAGTCCACTTTTTACATGATTTTCATATTCAGTATAAAGCATATCATCATCGGTCTGATTACGGCCAGCCTGGATTTCTTCTTTCTTTTCGTAGCCTGAAAGTATTGTTTTCTTCCTGTTCCGGACCATATTTAGAAGATGGTTTTTTAACATGGTAAACAGAAATGCCTTCACAGATTGTGAAGCATCAAGAGATCTCCGTTTTTCCCACAGCTTTACGAATATATCCTGAACAGCATCTTCAGCAAGGTCCTGATCTTTCAAATACTTTTTGGCAAGAAAGAAAAGCTGTTTGTGATATCTGGTGTAAATATCTTCAAATGCTTTTTGGTCTCCTTGCTTGATATTTTGTGTTAAAACAGTATCACTACGGCCCATATGTAAATTCTTTTAACTTATTAACTACACGACTTTTAAGGGTAAACTAGTTGAATAATACCTATTATATCTAGTTGAAGTCTCACATTATTAAAACAATCTCTACTACAGATACTAAATATTTTTAATTTTTGCAAACAAAAGAAAGTCCTTCACTTGGATAAGTAAAAACATGTATAGCGCCCTTTTTAGCTTTTGAACACTATCAACCTACCCTTCGTATGTGGCATAAAGCTTTGAAAAAAGCATTACAAATATTGATGAAAGGTATCAACCAATAAGGTCAACCTCACTGATCATCTGAATCGTCATCCTGCTGGATGTTCTCGTGAGAGATTACTGCGAAACCATTGAGGTGTTCACTGAATGAAACCGTGAGTACATATGTATCGTCAATCAGCAATTGAGTGATATAGGCATCTAGCCTTTCGGAGTATTCCCACGGATGGGTCTTTTTTAAATCAGGATACTTTACCAGCATGTTGTTGATTTGCCATCTCGCACGGCTGGCATCGTGGTAATCATACAATCCTATCAGCCATTTCATAAAATGTTCATCGCTTTCAGAAAGCAGGATATACCCATTTACTTGTTCTATAAGCGCTGTAACAAATTTATAGGCAATTAACTCCTCTTCCTCCGAAAATTGAGCGATAACGGTACCGGCAGGCCAGGTTATGAGCATCAACATCATAAAGCCCATAATGCCTAATATTCTTGCTTGATGAATTCTCATAAATAATAACCAGAATTGAAATACGGAATATTCTATCTATTATTCATAAAGAGGATAAAGAGGTCCTCCGTTCGGTGGCTTAACGAAGCGTTTGTATGTCATATCAATTCTGCCTCACCATTCCTCTTGGTAGTAGAGGCAAGGCATGCCTTGTCTCTACGATGAACACCATGTATACGATGAATACCATAAATACCAATACATCCCGAAAGCCATTTCGCCGACACCCGTAACCTTCAGGCATGGTTGGTTTAACCCACCGTAGAGACGCAAGATTTTGCGTCTCTACATGATGTACCCGCATCACGGAAACCATTCGTGTATTACCGATTGATGAAATCGCGGTTGCTCCCGCTTCGGCAAGCGTCCACGCTTGGCGAACTTGCACCCAGACGGGCCGGCATAAGCAATCCGCTCATGGTCATATGAATGCCAAAGCTCTAATTCACCTTAATCGTCTCTTCACGGCCCGGGCCTGTGGATACAAGCACAAGAGGAACCTGAATATACTCTTCAATAAACTTCATGTAGGTTTGGGCTTCTTCCGGCAGGTCATCAAAAGATTTGCAATTTTTAATGGATTTCTCCCAGCCTTTAAACTCCCGAAATACCGGCTTTATCTTATCCATTTTTTTAGGGTCTAATGGAAAGTCCCTGATTTCTTTACCGTCAATTTTATAAGCTGTACAGGCACGAATAGAAGCAAATGTATCCATAACATCAAGCTTGGTGATGGTAAGTTCGTTAATTCCATTTACCCGCACGGCATAGCGTAAAGCAACCAGGTCCAGCCATCCGCAACGGCGCGGCCGTCCGGTTGTAGCTCCGAATTCACCGCCCTCTTTTCTGATTCTCTCGCCCTCATCGTTATCAAGTTCTGTCGGGAAGGGTCCGTTTCCGACCCTTGTACAATACGCTTTGGTGATTCCCATTACGTGGCTGATGGACGATGGTGGAAGCCCGGTGCCGATGCAAGCTCCACCGGCTGTTGGAGATGATGATGTTACAAACGGATAAGTTCCATGGTCGATATCCAGCAAAGCTCCCTGGGCACCTTCAAGCAGGATGTTCTTACCGTCATCATAAGCATCGCGTAATACCGAACCGGTATCCCGGATGTAAGGTGCCAGTATTTCTCCGTATTTATGGGCTTCTTCCAACAAAGGCCCGGCCTCCACAGGCTTTTCATCGAACATATGCTCTAGCAGGCAATTTGTATATTCCAAATTGCTGATTATTTTTTCTTCAAGTACCTTTCCATCCAGCAGGTCCATCATACGAATGCCCATACGTGATGTCTTCTGCATGTATGCAGGACCGATTCCCCGCCCGGTGGTCCCGATCTTATTCGATCCACGAGACTTTTCACGGGCGGTATCCAGCAATTTGTGATAAGGCAGGATCACGTGAGCGGCTTCACTGATGATGAGGCTGTTTTCAGGGTCGGCTCCCAGTTTTTTTACAGCTTCTATTTCCTCCAGTAATGCTTCCGGATCAATTACTACTCCATTGGCAATAACACAGGTTGTTTTATTATGGAAGATTCCGGACGGCACCAGATGAAGTACGAACGTTTTACCATCGAACTTCAGAGTGTGACCGGCATTCGCCCCGCCCTGATATCTAACAACGAAGTCGGTTTTATCGCTAAGCATATCAACGATCTTACCTTTGCCTTCATCTCCCCATTGTGCACCTATTATAACTCTAACTGACATATTCCTGACAAAAAAAGAGGTGCCGAAGCACCCCTTAATAAAAATTTTTATTGAATGGACTTCTTACTATTTAAACGAATCTATGGCTTCATCCAGAGAACGGAAATGCTGGAAGACCGTGATCAGCTTGGTTATGATCAACAGACTTTCAATCTTATCTGTAGCATTGGCAATACGCATGTCGCCACCTGCATTACGCATGGTTGTGAGCCCACCGATAAGCATCCCCAAGCCTGAAGAATTCATAAATTCAACACGGGCCAAATCAACCACTACATTTTTCTTCCCTTCATCAATGATCTCATGAAGCTTCTCGTTCAGGCTAGCCGTGTCCGGTCCGCCCATTATATTACCTTTAAATTCCAGGACAGTGCAACTGCCATTTTCATTAACGTTAAACTTCATATTATTCCCCTGGCATTAAACACAAACGAATCAGACCACTGACTTCTTGGTTTTTAACTGTAAGTCAACCAAAAGGCCACTGGCTATAAATATAGAACTATAAGTTCCCAAAATGACCCCCAGCATTAATGCAAATGAGAAGCCTCTTAGAACTTCACCTCCGAATATAAACAGGATGGTTACTACAAACAAGGTCGTTAATGAAGTTACTACCGTACGGCTGAGCGTGTTGTTGATGCTTTTGTTCACCATATTATCAAATGTCTCTGTTTTGAAGATGTTGGAATTCTCCCGTATCCGGTCATAAACAACCACTGTATCATTCAGGGAATAACCCACAATCGTCAAAAAGGCTGCAATCAATGCTTGATTGATACTCAAATCGAAGGGGACTACATCATATAAGATGGTAAATACCCCCAGCGTGATGATAACATCATGCGCAAGGGCGGCAACCGCGCCTGCCGAATATGACCACTTCTTGAACCGGATCAAAATATACAGGAATAGCACGATCAGAGAGAAAAGGATAGCCAGGAAAGCGGCATTCCTCATATCCTCGGCAAAAGCCGGGCCTACATTATTGGTCATGATAATCGTGCCGGGATCACCTGGCATCTGTTCCCCCAATGCTCCCAAAATAGCAGACTGTATTTCAGATGATGACATATCCACATCGGTCCGGATTAACAGTTCACTGTCGGACCCAAATAGTTTAACTTCAGGAACACCTTGCAGAGGGCCAGTGAGTATTTCTCTTACATCCTCTACCGCTACTGGATTTTCAAACTCAAGGGCTATATCCGTACCGCCCTTAAAATCTATTCCGTAGTTCAAACCACGAAAGATTATGGCGAATAGAGAAATAGTTATAAGGATCCCTGATATTACGTACCCTATTTTCCTGTGAGGAATAAAGGTAAAATCTGCCGTTTCAAATAATCTCATTTTTTTAAAGTCTTTCTATAATTAATAATAAAATCCTGTTTATCCGAAATTCAGGCTTATTTTCTTTTCTTTGGATAAATAATCTACAACTACGCGGGTAATTACAATAGCACTAAATAATGACGAAGCAATACCGGCCATCAGCGTTATCGCAAAACCTTGAATAGGGCCCATGCCAAAGCTGAACAAAATGACCGCCACCAGAAAAGTAGTAATGTTGGCATCAAGGATCGAGCTCATTGCATTTGAATATCCGCTCTCGATTGCCGCGACCACACTTTTCCCTACTTTAGTTTCCTCACGAATACGGTCGAATATCAGCACGTTCGCGTCAACGGCCATGCCAATGGTAAGAACAATCCCCGCTATTCCCGGTAATGTAAGCGTAGCGTTGAAAGCCGCAAGAATACCCAATATAAAAATGATATTCAGCAACAATGCAAGGTCAGCGATGAAACCACCCTGACGATAGTACAGGACCATAAACAGAATAACCATCCCCAAACCGAATAAAGCCGAGTTAAATCCGGCATTAATTGACGCCTCTCCCAAAGTAGGCCCAACCGTTCGCTCCTGGATAATATCCAGGGGCGCCGGCAGGGCACCAGAAAGAAGAATGGTCACTAAATCATCGGCCTCTGCGGGACTCTCCAGTCCGGTGATCGATGAACGGCCGCCGGTAATCTGGGAAATCACATTCGGGTAAGAATACACTACATCATCCATCGTAATCGCTACCACCTGCCCAATATTGGCGCCTGTAACCCGGCTCCAGGTTCGCGCGCCCTCGCGATTCATGGTCATAGAAACTTCAGGGGCATTGGTCTCCGGATTGAACGAAGGACTGGCATCAGTGATGACATCACCAGTAAGTTCCACCCGCCCGCGAACACCAATTAGGGAGTAATATTCTTGTCCTTCCTGAACAAATTCAGGGCTTGCCGTCCACATCAGTTCGGTATCAGGAGGAAGCATTCGTTGAACTTCAGGTCCAGACAGCAATTCACGAACGCGAGCAGTATCCTGTTCGGCAGCAGAACCAAAGACCACGCTTCTGCCCTGGGGTATAAAATGCTCCAGAAATTCGTTTTCAGCTTCCTCGCCATCTCCATTCAGCTCATCCTCAATTTCAACATCATCAATATCATCGGCGGGGTCATAGTAGGTTATAATGCGTTCCAGTGAACTTCGAAGCTCATCTATGTTGGGCGTAAGCCGGAATTCCAACTGAGCGGTGCCTTCAAGAAGGTTGCGAATACGTTCTTCATCATCTATGCCCGGCAGTTCAACAACTAAACGA
Organism: Balneolales bacterium; assembly: GCA_040878115.1. GTDB lineage: Bacteria > Bacteroidota > Rhodothermia > Balneolales > Natronogracilivirgulaceae > JBBDMU01. Next base: position 8,841 of record JBBDMV010000087.1, on the reverse strand, counting down.
TTACTGCCCTGGCGCACAATGGAAGGTTCGGTTACCCCGAAACGATCAACCCTGTTTCGTACAATTTCTATAGCCCTGTCGACACCGGCATTTCTTTGATCTTGCAAAAAAGCCCTGATATCACTATTGCTTGATCTCCGGGTGATGTTATCGGGATCAGATCTAAAATAGCGGCTCAACATGGCATTAGGATCACGCCGTTCAAACTCATCCACGAATTCGTCGATGATGTCGGTGTTGTTTTCCAATGAAATTTGCCGGGCTGTACTTAATACATCGTTAAATTCATCATCAGCTAAATCACGGGCAAGTTCACGAAGAAGTTCATGCGTTGCAAGTTCAAGCGTAACGTGCATTCCGCCTTGAAGGTCAAGGCCCAATGTTAATGATTCTGCTTGTAATTCGTCAATTCGCGTTTGATTTGCTTCAACGTATTCTACCCGCTCTTCTTCAGGCAAACTATCGATGTGCCTGGACTCCATCCACCACTGGAAAGTGGGGAACAGGTAATAGCCTGTCAGGAGTAAAAATCCTAAAATGAAAAATAATCTGGTTCCGTAACCTTGCATAATTACTATTTGTTAAATTGTTACAATTGATTCAAATAACGGTAAAACACCGTAAAAGATAAGGGGGGATAGTTAAAGTGATAACAAGCGAGAAAAGAGGCTAAGGCGCGTTAATCGAAACCCCGCTTAACAGAGGATGCAAGCGGTGTGTATTAAAAGCTACTGTTCCAGGACCATAAGCCTGGAGATCGTCACCGGCAAATGGGAAATCGTCAAAAGCAGCATCGATGAATTTAACACTTTCAAGAGGCAACGCGTGGTAGTGGCGCTCCGATAGAATGGCCGTACCCATCGAACCGGTTTGCTGATACCGATTCCATTCCTGCACCAATAGGTTGAATACTTCTTCATCGGTTGGTTCGGAGTTGTTAACCGGCAGCGAAAAAAGGTCGGCATTAGCATTGATCATTTTTGATGCTTTTCTAAGCAACAGATCAGGCGCATCCTGCAAATCATTCAGATGACTGATTTTTTCCCAGGCCTGCTCAGGGCTGTGCTCCCCTGCAAAACTGTGTAACCATACAGATACATCCTCAGTCGAGCCATAGCTTGCCTGGGCAGGCATCAGCGCAGGAGCCAAACCGAACAGCAATAATGCCACGCTAAATAAACGAAGACTATGGTTTCGGAAAATAATCATTCCGTAAAGATAAATTAAGAATTACGATTTACCAATTACGAATGAAATTAGTTTCTAGTTTGGAGTTTCTAGTTTAGAGTTTGGAGTTGCTAGTTTTTTGTTTTTAGTTTGGAGTTTTTAGTTGTTTGCGCCTAAATGAGGGTCTGGAGCTAAATCCCCTCTTGAGAGGGGAATGGTTTTTTCGAAGCGAAGCTTTCGCAAAAACCGAGGGGTGTGTGACGGGCCATGATCAATCCTTTGAACACCGGCTCCTTCCTAAACCCATTCCCTTATCAACCTTACCTCAGCTCGCGTGTTTTTAGTTTCCCCCAAATCAGCAACCAGCAACTCCAAACAAACTCTAAACTAGAAACTAAAAACTAACCCCGCAGTGGTGAAATAAATCAATAAACCAACGGCATCTACAATGGTGGTAATTAGCGGACTACTGGCTACGGCCGGGTCAATTTTTATCTTCGTAAGCACAAAGGGGAGAATAGTACCAATGATATTGGCAACCAGAACGATAGCCACCATAGAAGCACCTACAATCACCCCAATTTCCCAACCTCCCCAAAAATACCCTAAAAACCAGCTGGTTACCCCCATTATAATTCCCAGTGCTATTCCAACAAAGACTTCTTTCCCTACCGTTCTCAGCCATTGCGAAAGCTGAATATCTCCTGTGGCAATCGCCCTGACCATTAGTGTAGCCGATTGAGCACCGGTATTTCCACCACTACCAATTAATAAGGGAATAAAGAAAGCCAATGCGAGGGCAGAGGCAAGTACTTCTGAAAAAGCTTCGATAATTCCTGATGAGATCAGGTTCACAAACACCAGAATGATCAGCCACGGAATTCGCTTGCTAAATAATGAAAAAATCGTAGCATCCTTATAGCTTGTTCTTAAAGGGGCAACGGCAGCACCTTTATGAAAATCTTCCGTGGCCTCTTCTTCGGCGACATCCAGAACATCATCTACCGTAACAATGCCCAGCAAAACGCCCTCTGAGTCTACTACGGGTAAGACCGTTTTATCGTAACGCTGCATCATTTGCACGGCAACCTCTCGGTCATCAAAGGCAGATATGTACACAAATGAATCATCCATGGTACCTTCTACCTTTTGGTCGGGATCAGCGAGGATCAACACCTGGAGCTCCAGCGCGTCAATGAGTTTCCACGACCGGTCCGTTACATAGATCACGTTGATGGTCTCGCTTTTCTTGCCCATCTTTCGGATGTGTTTTATGGCCTGCCCGACGGTCCAGCTCGCACGAACAGCGACGTAGTCGGGTGTCATCAGGCGCCCGACACTTTCTTCCGGATAGCCGAGAAGCTGGCGAGCCTCTTTCAAATCCTGTGGACTTAACAGGTTAAGCAGAAGCTGGGTAACTTGCCCCGGTAATTCATCCAGCAAAGCGGTACGGTCATCCGGGCGAAGGTTCGCCAGCAGATGGCGTGTTTCCTCATCGGTTAGATCAATAAGGAGTTCGTTCTGAGACTCCGGTTCCAGATAAGAAAATAGTTCGGAAGATAAAAAACGGGGTAAGATACGGAAAAACAATACCCGGTCTGCCTTATCAAGGCCATACATCAGGTCGGCCACTTCCGGTACGGGCCAATCTTCGATGGATTCACGAAGTTCAGTCCATCTTTGATTCTCAATAAGTTCGAGAATCTCCGGTTTTATTAACTCATTCATCATCTTAGAACTCCCGGGTTGCTTTAATTACAATAATAGAAAGGAGTTAAACACAAAGGCATATAATGGATTTTCTTACATGCCTTCTTTTCACAACTAAAGAAAGTACAGATGCTTAAGCTTTTACCTTCTGGTAACGTAATGAGGGATACCTTCGCTGCATTAATTCAAATCCACCGAACAATACGGTGCTGTAGACCAGTGTTCCGGCCAGCGTATTATGAAAAAAGGGAATAGCAGCCGTGTAGCACATAATCAAACCTTCAGCAGATTTAGGATACCAGCTTCCGGTAAGCCAGACGCCAAAATTAGTGACGACAAAGAATAAAATGGAAGATCCTATGGCCCCGCCAAGAACAGGCAATATGGATACCTTGCCACGCAGGCCAAGGCCCAGATATACCGTAACGGCAAAACAAAGGTAGACAAACGTGATTACCCCATGGTAACCCAAATAAATATCGCTTAATATCATGACAGCTAATGGCAGTACAAAAGCCATTCTTTTGTCTGAGAAATAGGCTCCCCCAAACAAGGCTATAGCAGCAATAGGAGTGAAGTTCGGTGGATGCGGCAGCAATCTTGTTGCTGCGGCTAATAAAACTATGACAAACAGAATTAAGACTCTGGTATTAAACATATATGACCTCGCAATGAATTTCCTGAGTATTTACAGTACCAAATATCGGAAAAGCCCGGGTAATATCACAGAAGAAAGTGACTTATAATCCAAGGTGCTGTTTTATTACCCAGGCTGCTCATCTTATTTATCTTTGTAATTGGCTATTTCTTTTCATCACATTATGGTTTAACTTTAAGCCTGTAATATAATTACCCCAATTTTAACATGATCCCAAATGCTATGAAAAAATATGCTAACTATCTCGTAGTTTTTCTGAGCCTCGTTTTAATGATTCAGGCTTGCGGGCCAACTCAGCAGGAAATAGAAGAACGAGAACTTGCTATACAAGACTCCCTTGCAAGCGTCCAGGAAGAAAAAGAAGCTGCTGCCGAGCTTGCTGCAAAACAGAAAGAAGAGAAATTGGAAGAAGAAGCTGAGGCTGAAGTAGAAGAAGTCAAACTTGAGGAAGAGCAGGTTGAGGAAGATTATTCTCCAATAATTTTTGATGAGAATGGAAGCTATTCACTTCAGGTTGAAGCCTGGCGATCAGAAAAAGTAGCAGAAGAAGGTATAAAACGCTGGAAAGACCGAGGGTTTGATGATGCTTTTGTTGTTCAGTACGGAGATGAAAGTACCGGTGATATCTGGTTTCGTATAAGGCTTGGTCGTTTTGGATCACGCGCCATGGCACAAAGGCAAAAAGATGCCCTGGTAACTGATTTTAATATCCCAGCCTGGATTGACCGCGTTGAATAAACGCAGCTTATATTCACGCGCGTCTTAAGCCCAACGGGCTTAAACCATGCATCCCCCCGTACGCAGTGCGGGGGGGATGTAACCCCGCTTCGGCAAGCGTCCACGCTTGCCGAAATTGCACCCGTGGGCCCCGGACCTTCCAACACATCCTGTGTACCAACAGCCGTGGCCAATCAGGCGGCTGTCTACTTCTCGTGCCGCTGTGGTTTACCTCACCCGCCCCGGGCGTTGTTCTTCCGTTAAGCGCAGACGCTTAACGAAGCTTCTGCTCTCCAACACTCCCCGCTTCCGGCAAGCGTCCACGCTTGCCGAAATTGCACCCGGGGCCCCGGACCTTCCAACACATCCTGTGTACCAACAGCCGTGGCCAATCAGGCGGCTGTCTACTTCTCGTGCCGCTGTGGTTTACCTCACCCGCCCCGGGCGTTGTTCTTCCGTTAAGCGCAGACGCTTAACGAAGCTTCTGCCTGCCCCGCTCCCAGCAAGCTGGGTTGGTACTCAAATCAGCTTATGAAAGCAATCAATCCATGAGCCAGTCTTTGGTATAACCCAATAGTTCCTGAAACTTCGGTGGGAAATCATCGGTTTCAAAGGGGTGGGATGCGCCAAAGGTATGTCCGGTGTGATCAATTATAACTTGTTTTTTTTCAGGAGACGGGCAATTGTTATAAAGTTCAGTCACACATTTCACCGACACAGCCTCATCATCGCGGCCATGGATGAAACAACAGGGTATGTAAAGGCCCTTTACCCTTTCAGAAGCTAAAAGCTTATCGGTGTTTGCTAAAAAATCATCATAAACCAGGCGGTCAATCCGCATAGTTTGGCCTGTGCGGGCATTATTCATTTCTGTATATCCTTTCTCTTCCCAGTCATTGATCATATCTTTACTGAGAAAGCTTTTATAATTTGATACGGCCGCCCAAGTGACCAGCTTTACGATTGCATCCTGTTCAGCCGCTGCCGCCACTGCCGTATGCCCTCCTCTTGAATGCCCTATTATAGCCACATTGTCAGGATTGAGCCTGATATTCGAAGCCGTAATCGTTTTTTCACGAATGGCTTTTAAAATAGCCGTTATATCTTCCTGATCTTGCGATAAGGTTTGCCTCTGAAAGAGGTCCAGCCGGTCGAAATCCGTTAAACCTTCACCGACTCCGCCAAGCGACTGGTTAAACGCGATAACGGCAAGATTTCCGGTTGCCAGTTCCGCGCAGGCTTCCGGAAAAGGCCCCCAGTTTTTGAATCCCTTAAATCCATGAACAAATAAAACAGGGTTCAGGACCTCTGGTGCAGGATGCGGATAATACAAATCATAACGAATAGGTAAACCCTCTGAGGACCGAATAGAACCGCTAACCTTTTTTACGTCACTTTTGCTCATTTTTTGGTCCTTTTTGTACTTTTAGGTTCATCCAATTTAACCAAAACCCGTAGATCAGATATTTCCTTGCTCTTCAAGTTCCTCCACCGTCCCATCCTCAAGCCATTCGTGTTAAGCCCGGCATATACCATACGATCCAGTTTTTCAACTTCTCCACCGATAGCTTCTACCATTCGTCTGACCTGACGATTTCTTCCTTCAAATAAAGTAAGCGAGAATGTGTGCTGATCGTCAGCTTCGCGTTTCACCTGGTATGCCGTGGCCAAACCATCTTCTAATTCAACACCCACTTGCAACTTCGTCAACTGTTCATCAGTCAAAGGGCCTTTTGTGGTAATCTTATAGATCTTCCTGACCTTATAGCTGGGATGCATTAAGCGATTTGCGAGATCCCCATCATTTGTAAGCACCAATGCACCGGTAGTATTTCTGTCCAATCGGCCGACAGGATAAACCCGGTGACCTGTAGCCTCTTCAATATTCTCCATTACAGTATGCCGGCCCTTTTCATCGCTGGTAGTCGTAATGGTATTGCTGGGTTTGTTCAAAAGTATATAAACAAATGGCTCAAGGCTCACCATTTTACCTTCAACCTTAATTTTGTCTGTTATTTTTACTTTTACCCCAAGTTCTGCCACAATTTCACCATTTACCGAAACTTTCCCGGAAGTGATCAACTTATCGGCTTCCCTTCTGGCACACACCCCGGCATGAGCGATGTACTTGTTGAGACGCAGTTCATCAGTTTCTCCGGTTATTACAGGTTTTTCGCTTCTGTTTTTTTTACCGGTCTTATCAGGTCTTCTTTTCAAAGATCTATTAATTATAAATGTGGTATCAAAATGACGTCATCATATTAGATTGTGCTAAATAACTACGCGCGGGTATATTTCAAACTACTCTTTTTCCCAAATGTTATTTGATAGGTCCACATCAGGAAAGTTTCGCCGGGCATCTATTTCAACACGCTGAATATCCTTTTCATCAATAGAAAGAGATGCCACGCGAAATCCTTTGAGCCAGATATCGACCGGGATGCTGTGCTCAACCGTTTCACCATCGGTAAGAGTTATGGTTAAGTTAACCGGCATAGGAAGTTCACCTAAATCTTCTACAATAATCTCTGTTAAAGCACCATTCTCCCGCACATCGGTAATTGCCTGGTCCAAAGTCCATGTTTCGTAATACCAGCTTCTCCAGAACCATTCAAGGTCTTTACCGCTGACCGTTTCAAACGTGCGGAACATATCCCATGGATAGGCATGCTTGAATGCCCAATCGTTAATGAAAGTCTGATAAGCCTCGTAAAATACCTCTTCGCCCAACACACCACGAAGAGCAGCCAGTACGCTGGCCGGTTTTGAATAAGAAGCCACACTGAAAGCCGCCCGATTTTTATGAAAATCCGACCGTCGCATCATTGCACCTTCGTAATCACTTTCAGCCCATCGGATATAGCTTTGGCGGCTATCTTCATGATGGTCCTCCCCGGGATGAAATTCCATCCTGGCTTCGTTAGTACTGAAGCTGGTATTTCCTTCATCCATCCAGGAATAACGACGCTCGTCAGTACTTACTATCATCGGAACCCACATATGGGCCAATTCGTGTGCTGTTACGTTATATAAAAGATCCGCTCCCTGATTGTTGTAATCTCCCATTATAGTCATCATCGGAAATTCCATACCGCCACTAATGATGTTTGAACCTTCTACGGCCGTCATATGCGGCCAGGGGTAAGAAAAATCAGTCAGTTCGGATAGAAAAGTGATGGCGTGCTGCTGATAGGCTGTAACTTCTTCCCAAAGCGGGGCCAATTCACGGTAAAAAGTGTTGATATGAGTATACTCAAAATCATTAACCGGGGTTCTTGCCCCATCCCACATCGATTCCCGGGTGGCGCTAAAAGCTACATCCCGCACTGACTCAGCATGAAACTTCCAGGTAAGCCTTTTACCCAAGTCGGCTCTTGTAGCAAAACCAAAATCCTCGGGTTTGATGATATTTACTACTTCGTCGCTTTCCTGTGAGGCTTGATATCTGTCGTAGATCCTGGATGTCAAAACATCCCCGGGGTTCAAAAATTCGCCGGTACCCATAACAACCCAGTCAGACGGTACATCAACATGGTATTCATAGTTGGAAAACCCATGATAAAATTCGGCCAAACCCAGATACTGATCTGGATGCCACCCTACTACATCATCATAAACGGTCATTTGCGGATACCAATAACCAAGGTAAAACAGGTTGTCGCCGTCATATCCCATACGTCCCCCGGCCCCGGACTGGGGTATGTCAAAATTATACTCTATCGAAATTTGTTTTTTTTCACCAGGGACCATAGGTTCGGTCGGCATCAGAATAAGCCGTGTTCCTGTTACTATGTAGCGTGAATCGCCCATGTACGATTCTTCAAGCGTATCGCCATCCACCTCTACCTTGACCAGGTTCATGCCACCGGTAACCTCAGCGGCCCTGTTTCTTTCAATTCCCTCAGTGTGATGATTTTGGATCAGGTCAAGATGCAGATAGTTCAAAGTATCAGGTGAATTATTATGATAAACGATATTCACGATACTCTCCAGATGCTTTTCATCAGGATGCAGGCTTGCGTAAATAGTGTATTCAGCAAATTGCTGCCAATAGTTTCTCCCCGGTGCCCCGGTTTCTGATCTTGTCGCGCTTTCAACAGCTTCGGTAAATCGATCCGGTATATCTATTGGGTAGGGAATGGGCCTTTCAATGTCTGTTACGCTCTTTGTTATTTCGGCTGAAGGCGAACAATTATAAAGGGCAAAAGATAAGACAAAGAAAAAGAGCCCTTCTTTCAGATAATGGATTTTGTTCATGATTGCAATATATATTGTTGGGGATAGCCCGATTTACAATATTTTGTTAAATAAAATATTTTGGGTAAAGGTAAGTATAAATTACTTCCAAATCTTCATCGCGATGTCTGAAATGAAGTCAAATGCTCCGTGAAACGTGTGGAAAAGACAGCCGCAAGACTGGCGGCAAGCCCGCTCCGGCAAGCGTCTGCGCTTACCGAACTTGCACTCAGTCGGGCCGGTGTAAGAATGATCTCCTGGTGATATGGATGCTCAGGTCTTTAAACGTACACAGGTAAGAACTGTGATTTATTTGATTAGTATGATGGACTGTTGATTTTTTAATCATGGCC
>JBBDMV010000086.1:0-3998 GCA_040878115.1 Balneolales bacterium | reverse complement strand
AAAGGTTAATAATTAAGGTTGACTAAAATGTATTTATACTTTTGATACACCCCCCGTAGATGTAAACCCCCGTCGTTCCTTGTTGAGCGGCGGGGGTTTATTTTTAGAATACCCTCATCAATAGTTGTATCAACAAGCCATTTAGAGGATTGACCTGATGAAATATGAACCATTTATTCATTGCAGGATATCTAAAGGGCAGCTTAATTTTAAAGGCATTGTTCGTCAGCATTTTATATTATGGTGCTTTCTTATCCATTATAATTGTTGCAGAACGATATGAACCGAAGAAAATTTATCAAACACACTGGAATTGCCGGTAGTTTAGCACCCTTTGCTATTTCACCTGCTTTTTCATTCGGAGTTAAGGCCCCCGAACTTGAAGTCCATGTTTTCTCAAAACATTTGCACTTCCTGGATTATGCAGAGATGGCCCGCACCGCTGCCGACCTCGGTTTTGACGGCGTAGACCTTACCGTGCGGCCTGATGGCCATGTGGTCCCGGAGCAGGTGCAAAGGGATTTGCCCAAAGCCATAGAGGCCATCCGCAATGAAAAGTTGCTTCATCGTATGATAACTACAGCTGTGGATGACGCCCATGATGAAACGGACCGGCAGGTCCTAAAAACAGCCGCAGAACTGGGCATAGAATATTACCGTATGAACTGGCTGCGTTATGACGATCAGCGTTCCATGCCTGAATCTATGAAAACCTTTCAATCCCGCATACATGAACTCGGGGCGCTCAGCAGTCAATTAGGCATTATCGGATGTTACCAGAACCATGCCGGCACAATGGCCGGCGCGGCTTTGTGGGAAGTGCACCAGATGCTGGAAGATGCCAAGCCAGCCGGGATGGGTGTACAGTATGATATCCGCCATGCTACCGTTGAAGGTGGCTTATCCTGGGAAAACGGCCTGCAGCTGGTGCAGCCCCGGATTCGGACCCTTGTCTTAAAAGATTTCAAATGGGAAAAGAAAAACGGCCGATGGGATCTTATAAATACGCCAATTGGAGAAGGTATGGTTGATTTCACCCGGTACTTTCGCCTGTTAAAGAAATACGAGATCAACGTACCGGTGTCCGTCCACTTTGAATACCCGCTGGGCGGGGCCGAGCACGGGAGCCGGGAATTGTCGGTTTCAAAAAGCGAAGTTTTTCATGCTATGGAAAAAGATTTGAATACCATACGCTCATTATGGAGGTCCGTTCATTAAGCTGAAAAGCTTATCATCAACATGCTGGATGACAGAATGTGATAGCTGCACATTCAAAGTACGCTCTTGCAATCTGCATTGCTTTTTGGGCGTCTCAAAAGAAACGATCGATCCATATTGACAGTTAATCTTTGAAAAGAGCTTTAATAGTCAATCGGTCCGCGTGGCTTTTTTCAAAAAAAAAGCCCCTATTTAAAGAAAAAAATAATGAGAATAGTTAATCCCGCTTTTCTTCAAGTTGATCAGATAATGGACAACTGGGAATGGTCTATGATACTGATGATAATTTTTTGGGTACTGATGTTACTCCTCCTTGTAACGATGATCTGGTTCCTGGTCCGTAAAGGCGGGGATACGGGGAAAAGTTCATCCAATGAATCGGCGTTGGATATCCTCCATAAACGCTACGCCAGGGGAGAGATTGATGATGAACACTACCGGCGCATGAAGAAAGAACTTGCCGGCAGGGAGTGATTGAAGTGGCCCCGTATCCCTGGCCGCCATATGCTCCTTTTCCTGGACAAACGATGGTTAACAGGCTTTTACGTAAAACTACCTACTAAAAAATACAGTCTTTACCTGATTGTATCCAGGTCCGTATGGCCTTAAGTTATAAATAGCAAATGGGGTAATAGCCGTCTATAGATGTTTAGAGCACCTGCTTTTGACCGGGCAGGTGCTTTTTTTTGCCTGGGATTGGAGAATCTATTTTAGGTTATATAGCAAATGGAGTAATAGCCGCAGGCCCTACTCATATTAACTCGCCAATCCTTAAGCATATTTATTAAAATAGGTATTATTATGAACAGTTCCTAATCTGTTTCCTGTTTTTATCGGGTAAATATTAATAAAACCTATGGCCTTATGATCTGGCGGGAACGGAACGGTGGTCAATGGCCCGCAAAAACCTTAAACATAAAGCTGATGAACACAGACGATTTAAACCTGCAAGAACGGAAATGCACGGCATGCACCCCTGAAACACCACCACTCAAAGGCGAAAAGCTACAGCGGTACTACGACAGGTTATCAGATGGATGGAAACTAGTTGACAAGCATCATCTTGAGAAAACCTACTCCTTTAAAAACTTCCGGCAGGCACTGGAATTTACCAATAAGATCGGCGAACTGTCTGAGGAAGAAGGCCATCATCCTGAAATCTTTTTAACATGGGGCAAGGTAAAGTTAACCGTCTATACACACGCCATAGATGCCCTTAGCGAGAATGACTTCATATGGGCCGCCAAAGCGAACGGGCTATTTGAAGAATGAGATGAGGGCCCAATATGCGGGCAAGAACACGGGTGATCTTAAATACCCTTACACTGGCCGGGGTGATTATCGTCAATATACTGGCCGGGCCCGGCAAAATAGGCGGCCAGGATGTGGGTGAGGTGAGCCGCCGGTATGATACATTATTTGCTCCCGCCGGCTACGCGTTTTCCATCTGGGGCATCATTTACCTGTTGCGGGCCATTGTAGGTTTATGAACTAGCTGAATATCGTATTTATCCTTTATCCCTTACCATAATGGGCCAAACCCGACCTAAATAATTTAGGTATTATTGCCTTTTTGTATTCCCTGCCAAAAAAAAGCATTATTCCAATAAACGTTCAGGCCCTGAGTAAAAATGGCTCTTTGTTGCTTCCATTTCCCCCCCATCTTCCCAGGGGTTTCGTCCGTACCAAGTCCTATACAAGTCTTGCTCAAGTCTTGTGATCATGGCTCCGGTATGGGACCTGTCTGGGACTAGGTACGGGGTTGGTGTATAGCGCGTTTTCCGGACAATAAATAAAACGGCGACTTAACTTATTTAGGCTATAAGGTGTTTTGTGTGATTTTCTGCCACAACGGGACGGACTTTGATTTTGCAGTGGTCAATTTTGAGTGCTGCGCTATATGTTACAATTGAAAAATGTGGACACGGCCCGTATAGTTTGCCTTTTCCAAAGCAGGGCCAGTGGCCACAGGCAGATTAGCATATTTTTCCCGATATTGCTACGCATGAAAGCCCGAACAATGATTTTTATTGGATCCCTGTTCATGGCCCTGGCGGTAGGCTTCGGCGCCTTCGGGGCGCATATTGTTCAGGATATGCTGACCACGGAACGGTTCCAGGTATATCAAACCGCAGCAGAGTACCATTTCTACCATGCCATTGGCATCCTGATCATCGGTATCCTGTCAATGCTTATCGAACAATCGCCCTGGCTTAAATGGGCCGGATACCTGCTGGTCGCCGGAATCCTGATCTTCTGCGGCAGCCTCTACATTCTGGCCCTCACCGATACCGCCTGGCTCGGTGCCATCACCCCGATTGGCGGCGTCGCCTTTATCCTGGGATGGACCTTTGCCGCTGTCGGCATCACGACTGGGAGATTGGAATAAAGCGGATGCCCTGGGCAATTATAGAGGCCTGGCCATTAAAATCCACATCCATAATTTGAACAATGGATAAATACAAAAATAAATACCGCATCCCATCCGCCCGTGCCCCTTTTTGGGATTACGGGTGGAATGCCGCGTATTTTGTTACCATCTGTACCAAAAAACGGGAACATTATTTCGGGGAAATTACAACCGGTAGAGACGCGATTAATCGCGTCTCATTATCCGAAATCGGGGAAATTGCCCGCGATTGTTGGTTGGCCATTCCGGAACATTTTCCGTTCGTGAAATTGGAAAATCATATCGTGATGCCCAATCACGTTCACGGCATTGTGGTGATTGACAGACCGGATGGCGGGCATCATGGTACGGCAAAACCAAATGTTGGGAA